>JAIMBJ010000009.1 GCA_023511455.1 Bacillota bacterium | reverse complement strand
CCCCTCAAGTATCCTTTTTATGCTGATTCAACAACTTGCGAATGGAATCGCTGTAGGAAGTGTATACGCTCTCATCTCTCTTGGACTTACCATGGTCTATGGAATCCTGAGGATTCTCCATGTGGCCCATGCGGGAATCTATGCTTTGGGAGCCTATATCGGATGGTTTTCGTTTCGTCTGACAGGAGAATTCTGGCTTTCTCTTTTTATTGGAATGGCTGGATCTGCGCTGGGTGGGTATCTGGTTGAACGATTTCTTTACTCTCCACTCCTTCATCTACCGAGGATTGCACCTCTTATCGTCTCCATCGGTCTTTTCACTGCGATGGAAGAGGCTTTTCGAATTGTGGCCGGCCCTCACACCTTAACCTATAATGCAAAGATTGGAATCGGAAATCTCTCTCTCGGGAGTTTTCAGCTTACCGAGACGCAGCTTTTGATCCTTTTCGTGACCTTCCTGATTCTGATCATCCTCTGGGTCGTCCTCTCACGCACTCGAACCGGGTTGGCCATGCGGGCGTGTGCAATGGACGCAGAGACCGCTTCCTCCTTTGGTGTCAATGTGAAGGCGATTGTAGCCATTAATTTTCTTATAGGGTCTGCCATGGCAGGAGCAGCAGGAGTCCTCATTGGGGTCTATGACAATCAGGTCTGGCCAACCATGGGAAGCATCCCAGCCTATAAGGCCCTGGCAATCGTTGTCCTTGGAGGGTTGGGGAACATCCCTGGTACAGTCCTCGCTTCCTTTGTCGTGGGGATGGCTGAAACCTTCTTTATAGGGATTTTAGCTATCCCCTTCCCAAGAGATGCGGTCGCCTTTGTGGCCATGATCCTGGTATTGATGTTTAAACCTTATGGATTGTTAGGAAAAGGGTAAGCCCATCGTGAAAAGTAAGACGTGAAAGGTCTTAAATAGTGATCAGCGGATATTTCATCACCATCCTAATCACCATCACCATCTATGCCATGCTCGCCCATAGTCTGAATATCATTACAGGCAGGGCGGGTCAGATCTCTCTGGGACATTCTGCCTTTTTTGGTATTGGCGCCTATACGTCTGCCCTTTTTTATACAAGGACAGAACTCTCTTTCTGGATCTCCGTTCCTCTCGGGACGATGGTGGCGGGGATGGTTGGAGCCCTGTTGGGAATTCCATGTCTCCGTGTCCGAGATGACTTTCTTGCCATCACCACGATGGGGATCGTCTTTGTCGTTGAGGCGGTCTTTCTTTATCTTCCTTTTTTTGGTGTGGCGATGGGAATCGGAGGGATCGACCTACCTAAATGGTTTGGTCGGGAGATGACCAAACCAGAATACTTTATTCTTATCCTCGTCATTTTGATTCTTCTCCTTCTTCTCGACCGACGTTTAGAACGGTCCTGGCTGGGTTTGGCCTGGTCATCCATTCGGGAGGATGAAGTGGCTGTAGGGGCAATGGGAGTGGATATTGTCCGGTTTAAGGTGATCGCCTTTATCCTTGGTAGCGCCATTGCTGGTCTTGCTGGAGGGTTCTATGCCCATTTTTTGACCTTTATCATGCCTCAAAATTTTGGGTTTGGACAATCCATTGTCATCCTCTGTATGGTCGTTTTTGGAGGAATTGGAACCCGATGGGGGCCCATTGTTGGAGCCATCATCCTGGGGATTCTCCCTGAGATTTCGAGACCGATTATGGAGTATCGGACTTTCCTTTACGGGCTTCTTCTTGTGGCGATGATGCGTTTTCAACCAGGAGGACTTCTGGGCCAAGAATCGGTCCTACCAAGGTTTTTTAGGAGGATTGGATCTCCATGGAGGAAATCGGGAGAGGATTAACTTGAAACCTCCGTGAAGAGGGTATTCCCCTACGGGCCGAAATCTAATTAAAAGATGGGAGTGAGGGAAGAGTGCTTCTTGAAGTGAAGAATCTAAGTAAAGAGTTTGATGGACTTCGGGCCCTGGATCGGGTTAGTTTTTCCGCTGAAGAAGGAGAGATCCTGGGGATCATCGGTCCCAATGGAGCAGGAAAGACAACCCTCTTCAATCTCATCTCCGGAATCTATTCTCCATCAGGTGGGGAAATATTTTTTCAAGGAAGGTCCCTTCTCCGTTTAAAACACCATCAAATCAGTCGATTAGGAGTGGGTAGAACGTTTCAGATCGTTAGGCCCTTCTTAAATTTGGATGTGGAGACGAATATTCTGGTAGCCTCAGGACATCGTTTTTATCCAAATCTATTGAATTCGATAGCACCCTTTCGAAAGGGTGAGATTTTGGAGGAAGTAAGAAGACTGATTGAAAGAACAGGGCTTCAACCCTATGCTCATCAATTGACCAAAACCCTACCCTTGGGGATTAAAAAGAGAGTCGAGATTGCAAGGGCCCTGGCCCTTCATCCCCGTCTCCTTCTCCTGGATGAACCATCGGGGGGGCTTCGGTTTGAAGAATCGATTCAATTGATGGACCTTATTCGGCAAATCGCCGAAGAGGGGATTGGAGTTCTTTTGATCGAACATAATATGCATGTCGTGATGGATCTATGCCGGAGGATTGTGGTTCTGGATCATGGTTCAAAGATTGCTGAAGGGCCTCCAGAAGAGATCCGTTCTAATCCCCGTGTGGTTGAAGCCTACCTCGGGAAGGAAGGTTAGATGTTAGAAGTTCGAGAAATGGAAGTCTCTTATGGTGAGTTTTTGGCCCTCAAAGGGGTGAGCTTTTCGGTTAAAGAGGGGGAGTTGGTCACCATTATCGGAGCCAATGGGGCCGGAAAAAGTACGACCCTCAGGGCAATTATGGGTCTGGTGAGATGTCGAAAGGGAGAAATCCTTTTTTATGGGAACCCCTTGACTGAAACTTCTGCTCATGAAAGGGCCCAGTTAGGAATAAGCATGGTTCCCGAAGGCCGAAGGATTTTCCCTGAGCTTACCGTTTTGGAAAACCTCTTGATGGGCGCCTATCTTATTGCCGACCGTAGAGTGATTCAAAAAAATTTAGAGAGAGTTTTTGGAATTTTTCCGATCCTGAAAGAGAGACGGAATCAGATGGGCAAGACCCTGAGCGGCCAGGTCCTTGCGAGTTCGCCATTTTGCGTCAGCAACCCGACGGGAACGCGCTGTATATTATGGCACATGTGAAAGCGTCCAGACAGCCGCCTCGCAACGCAGTGGTGACAGCCAGACTGTTCACCAGCGTCTCCGATACGAGGGGTATACATGTGACTTTGCGCTACGCGGGCAGGTGTGCAGATAAACCTAATCATTACCACTTTCACCGACCGCGCGGACAGGAGATAATGATGGCGGATGGGCCCAGCGTGCCAAACCAAAGGATACAAGTTCGGATGGTCGATGAGGGTGTGGGAGAAGTAACGACTTACGACTACGTCACGGGACCGCCATCGAACTACCTCGATTCAGAGGCTTTACAGACCGGGCTATCGTCCACTCACCAGAAGCGCGGTGAGGCACGCTCACGTGGCAAAAGCCTCACTGTTCCCATACTTTTCACGATGCTGCGCTATATACAGGCGGCGGGCGTGGAGAAGATAACCATACAGGCGGGGAATCAGTCTCACACGCTGCCCGTCAAGAATCAGGCGGACATTCTGTATTATAGTGGGCATGGCTACAGCAGCAATGGCTCCCTGCAGTGTTTAGACAACGGCGGCACGTTCACCGTTTCGAACGTTGCCCCTACGGTGAACTGGAGAGAAGACCTGAAGTACTTCATCATTGCCGGTTGCAGCGTGCTTAAGCCCGACCACACGAACGGCTATGCGTGGGGCAGTGCTGCCTTGAGGCGGGCAGGACTGCGGGGGCTGTGCGGGTATCATGATCTTGCGCCTACCGACGAGCAGGGATCCATTGAGGTTGCTCAACGCTTTGCAGAGTTGATGACATCGCACGTGCCACCAGACCACACGCGTACTGGGGACAGGTGCTTGAATGCATGGCTTCAGGCTAACGTGGAGAGAAGGTCTCGAGCGATTGTGTATAATGCTAACCGCTACTGGCTGATTCGAGGCAGAATAGGTCCAACGGAACGTGTTGAAGGACCATTCCCGTGGTAACAGGAGGGTATCAAGATGTCCGGTAACACCAGAGCCATTCTGCAACTAGCTGCGGTAATGGGGCTCGCAGGCATACTGTTGGTCGCGCCTCAACCGCAGTCTGCTGCCACCTACCCGAACACCCAACAGCATGGTTGGGTGCGGCGTGTGCCGGGGCTGCCTTCGGGCTACTTCGGATGGATTGTGCAACCGTATGGCAAGCGGGTCATCGCTGTCAATCCCACGGGAGAACAAGACATTATCAAAGTGCTGAGGGAGCCGCCCAAACCGGGGCAAGACCGCGATCCTTTCGCGCCTCCTTACAAGGTGATGCTACTATCGCCAGAGGAAGAACGCGTCGTAGAGCAGTTCGAGAGCAATCACATCTGGGCGGTCGCCATCTTGGCGGAGAAAGAACGTAGCAGTGTTTCCTGGCTGGCACAAGGATATGACTACTGGGTGTTGGATGCGGTAAGACAGGTTGCATATGCACTGCGCACCCCGCCGCAACCGCTGCTCTTCTGGCAGACTCTCGACAAGGTTGACCTCAATACTCGTCAGGTTTTGCACACCTTGAGGATGCGGGAGATAGGAGCGATAGCACTTTCTGCAGGTGGCAACAGGTTGTATGTCCCACACATGACGGATGACAAAGGAGCGACGGTCTCTATTTATGATGCTGGCACGATGAAGTTGTTGAAGGAGTTGCCTGCGTCGCAAACCATTGAGCGCATCATCTCGTCTCGTGATGGCAGGATGCTGTATCTGGTGAGCGACGAGGCGTTTTTGATGATGGATGCTGCCAAGAATGAATTCATCGGGGATGCCTTTGCCCTGCCGAGGATGGGAGCTGGTGCTTGGGCACTTGAGGTGAGCGAGGATGGAAAAGAGGTGTATGTGGGAGGGGGGCAGATTTCGCACGAGGAACGCGGATATATTCTGGCGCTGGATGCTGCGACAGGGCAACAGCGTCGGCGTCTGTCCATCGGGGTGGGTACGTGTGTGTCCCTTGCTGTAGTGGGCAACAAGTTGTTTGCAGGGTGCTTAGATGGCATCTACGTGATAGACATCGACGCGTGGCGCAAGAACGCGAAGGGAAGTCGTCAGCAGCTTCAGGGTGTGCCCGGTGACTACACCAGCGACAACAGCTTGCCGCTGATGGTGGTCGGCTCGGCGAACTCCACTTCCACCCTGCCCACAAACCGCGCGTAACTGCCCGCCTGCACAATCGCCACGCGCCCCTCGCGCTGCGGTTCCTCCAGCACCGAGTGGCTGTGCCCGCCGATAATCAGGTCTATCTGGGGCGCACGCTTTGCCAGCTCGATATCCTGCTTTAGCCCGATATGCGTGAGCGCAATCAGCAGGTCTGCCTGCGGGCGTAACCGCTCCGCCATCTCCGCGCCCACGCGGATGGGGTCGTCGAACACGTATGCGCTGACGTGGTGGCTCAACATCCGCCCGGTAATCATCGGCACCGTCACACCGAAGATGCCCACCCGCCCGACGGGCGTTTCCAGAATCAGGTGGGAGCGCACCGGCAATCGGGCATTGCCGCGCGCACGCACGTTGGCGCACAGCACAGGGAAGCGCGCCCGGTTCAGCTTGGTGGTGAAGCCAATCTCCGTCAGGTGGAACTCGCGGTTGCCGATGGTCATCGCGTGGTAGCCGATGGCGGTCATCCGCTCCAGAATGGCCTCGCCGGCGGGGTTGAAGGTCAGGTTGCCTGCCCCAATCGCATCGCCGGCGTCCAGCAGCAGCACGGGCGGGTTTGCCCGCTCCGCCTCCACGATTTCCATCAGCCGTGCCGCACGTTGCTCATCCCGCGCCAGCACATTATGCATGTCGTTGGTATGCAGGATGACCAGTCGGCTCACGGCTCACTACCTGCCTCCCTTCGCGACTGCAGGTAAGCCTCCACTGCATTTTCCCACTCTCCGCGCGCCTTCAGCAGCCACTCGCACACCTCGCGCACCGCGCCGTTGCCACCTGTCGCTCTCGTCACGTAGTGCGCCTGCGACTGGAGCAGGGCATCGGCGTTCGCCACTGCCACCCGCACGCCCACCGCCTCGAACGCGGGCAGGTCGTTCAGGTCATCGCCCACGTACAGCAGCTCCTCCGCTTTCAACTGCCACTGCTGGCGAAGCTTTTCAATCTGCGCTTTCTTGTCGCGCACGCCCTGATAGCAGTCGGTGACCCTCAACTCGGCGGCACGACGGGTGATGGCTTCGGCGACACGTCCCGAAAGAATCACCACGCGGATACCGGCGTGACGCAACAGCTCCATCCCCAGTCCGTCGGCGACGTGGAACCGCTTGATTTCGCGCCCGGTGGGGTCGTAGTAAATCCCGCCGTCGGTCAGCACGCCGTCCACGTCCAGTATCACCGCTTTCACCGCCTGCAGCCTCTCCGCAAGGGCTGAATCCGATAAGGTAAGCGAGTTCTGTTCCACCATCGCTACACAATCCCCGTCCGCAACAGGTCTTTCAACATCAACATTCCGACGGGCTTGCGCTGCTCGTCCAGCACGGGCATCTCGCCGATTTTGACTGGCAGGCTTTCAAAAAGGTGCAGCGCTTCCACCGCCAGCGGATTGCCCTCGATCACGTAGGGCGTGCGGGTCATCAGCTCCGCCGCTGGTTTGTCCAGACTGGCGACGTCGCGCAGCAGGTGTCGGCGGATGTCGCCGTCGGTGATAATGCCCGCCAAGGTGCCGTCGTCGTTCACAATGCACGCCGCGCCCGCGTTCGCCTTCGTGATAGCAAACAGCACCTCGCGCAACGGCTTCGCCTGATGCACCACCGCCACGCTGTCGCCCGTGCGCATCACGTCATGCACCCGCAGCAGCAGCCGCCTGCCCAGCGTGCCCGCAGGGTGAAACACCGCGAAGTCCTCGGGGGTGAAGCGCCGCTCCTGCATCACCGTAATCGCCAGCGCGTCGCCCATCGCCAGCATGGCTGTGGTACTCGCGGTCGGGGCGAGGTTGTACGGGCAGGCTTCGCGTTCCACCGAGACGTCCAGCACCACGTCCGCCTCCTGGGCCAGGGTGGATTCGGTGCGTCCCACCATCGCTATCAGCCGCACGCCGATTCGCTTCAGGGCGGGCAGTATCGCCAGCAGTTCGTCGGTCTCGCCGCTGGTGGAGAGGGCAAGCACCACGTCTTCCGGCGTCACCATGCCCAGATCGCCGTGAACGCCCTCCGCGGGATGCAGGAAGAAGCTGGGCGTGCCCGTACTGGCAAACGTCGCCGCCACTTTGCGGGCAATCGCGCCCGACTTGCCCATGCCCGTGGTCACCACTCTGCCTTTACAGGCAAGTATCGTCTGCACCGCCCGAACGAACCGCTCGTCCAGACGGTCAATCAGGCGCAAAATGCTCTGCGCCTCCGTGTGCAACACCTCTCTGGCTGTTTCTATCATTCCACTGGCTATTATACCAGTACGCTCTGACTGCCCCCAGCCCCATCCGTTGCAGGCGATTTCTCTGCGCCCCGCGAAGATGGTAACAGGGGGTGATACACATGAAAGAGATTGTGCAGCAGCTGCTCGCGGGGAAGGTGGTGGGCATCCTGCGTCTGCCAAGGTCTGACCTCGCGCTGCAGGCACTGGAGGTGGCGATCGAACATGGACTGCGGGCGGTGGAGGTCACCATGACCACGCCCGGTGCGCTGGAGATTCTGCGCGCCGCGCGTCAGCGATGGGACGGTAAGGCAGTGGTGGGCGCAGGGACGGTGTTGAACGCAGAGGAAGCGCAGGCAGTCATCGACGCAGGGGCGCAGTTCGTGGTCTCGCCGATACTGGATGCGGGCATGGTGGAGACCGCATTGCGGGCGAATGTGCCGCCCATTCCAGGGGTCTTCAGCCCGACGGAGATGGTGACCGCCTCCCGACTGGGCGCGCCGATTGTGAAGGTATTTCCGGCGGTGACGCTGGGCACAGCGTTTTTCAAGGAAGTGAAGGCACCGTTACCACAGATACCGCTGATGGCGGTGGGAGGGTTGAACGCGCACAACGCCGCTGAATACCTGCACGCAGGCGCGGATATGGTGGGTGTGGGCGGGGCACTTTTCCCGAAGGCGGCGATACTGGCAGGCGAGTTCGAGGGCGTGGCGCAAACCGCGGAAGCACTGGTGGCATTAAGTCACCTGCATATCGAACACGCCTAATCTGCTATAATAAAGCCGGGAGGTGAGGCGTGTGGCGACCGTACAGATACAACGCCCGGTGCATTACCCGGAATCGGATGGCAAGCCCATGGCGGAGACACCAGAACATTTAGAAGCGATGCTGTATTTGATCGACGCGCTAAAGCGGTACTTCGCGGCACGAGACGATGTGTATGTCGCGGGCAATCAGTTCCTGTACTGGGTGGAAGGGAACCCCTCGCAGCGCGTCGCCCCTGACGTGTATGTGGCTTTCGGCGTGCCCAAACGCCCGTGGCGCGCCACGTGGAAGGTGTGGGAGATTGGTAAGGCGCCCGATGTGATTATCGAGCTCACCTCCCGCTCCACCGCAGGGGAGGACCTGGACAGGAAGTATCGGCTTTATCAGCGACTGGGTGTGAAGGAGTACATCCTGATCGACGTGCGGCGTGAATATTTGATAGAACCGGTCATTCTGCATCGCCTGGCGGGGGGCGCATACCAGCAGATACCGACGGCACATCCCGGCGACCGCGAGTGGCGCGCTCGCAGTGAATTGTTGGGGCTGGAAGTGGTGGTGCGCGCAGAGGACGATGGTTACTTGGTGCGTCTGTATGACCCCGTGCGCGGGCGCATTATCCCAACCGCCGTAGAGCTGGAAGAGCGAGCAACAGAAATGGAAACCCGCCTGCGGGAACTGGAGGCGAAACTGCGACAACGGGAGGAAAGCGCAGAGTGACCTATCGCGGAGTGGTCGTGGCTCGAAACGGCGCAGTGGCCACTTCTCAGCCGTTGGCTACGGCGGCGGGGCTGCATGTCTTGCAAAGCGGGGGCAACTTCGTGGATGCCGCGCTCACTATCAGCGCGGTGCTGACGGTGGTGGAACCCTACAACAGCCATCTGGGCGGCGATGCCTTCGTGGTGCTATACGACGCCCGCACGCGACAAACGCACGCGCTGAACGCCTCCGGTCCTGCCCCACAAGCCGCCACCCTGGAACGCTTCCGCGATGGGATTCCCCTGCGAGGCATCCAGAGCGCGTCGGTACCGGGGCTGGTATCCGCCTGGGTACTGCTGCACGAGCGGTACGCCACCCGCGAGCTCGCCGAACTGTTACAGCCCGCCATCCGCTACGCACAGCAGGGATTCCCCGCGGGCTACCGCTACAGTCAGGTATTCCATGCGCACGCCGACCTGCTAAGGCAGTTTCCCATCACCTGGCGCGAACTGTTGCCCGACGGCGAGCTGCCTTATCCCGGCAAAATGATGACACAGCCAAACCTTGGCTGGACGCTGAGCCGCATCGCCGCGCACGGACCGATGGAGTTCTATCGGGGGGAGATTGCCCAGCGCATCGTACGACACTGCCAGCACCACGGCGGACTGTTTACCGAGCAAGACCTTGCCGAGCCGCCCGCCGAGTGGCTCGAACCGCTTCGCGTGGAGTACCGCGGTTACACCCTGCACGCGCAGCCGCCTGTTTCGCAGGGACACATCCTCGCGCAGATGCTGAACATTCTGGAGGGCTACGACCTGCACCGCATGGGCGCGCTCAGCGCCGACGTCATCCATCTGCAGGTGGAGGCGAAAAAACTCGCCTTCGCGGACAGACACGCCTACCTCGGCGACCCGCGCTTCGTATCGGTGCCGATGGACGTGCTGCTCAGTAACGAGTACGCGGAACGGCGCAGGCGACAGATAGACCCCAACCGCGCCGCCAACCGCGTTGCCGCAGGCGAGATAGAACACGACACCACATACTTCTGTGTGGTAGACCGCTACGGCAACGCCATCTCCTTCATCCAGAGCATCTTCCACTCTTTCGGCTGTGCGGAAGTGGCAGAAGGCACGGGTGTCCTGTTCAACAACCGCATGACGGGCTTCTCGTTAGACCCCAACAGCCCCAATGTGCTGGAGCCAGGCAAGCGCACCGCGCACACCCTCAATGCCTACCTGCTCACCCGTGAGGGGGAGCTGGCTTTCGTGGGGGGTACGCCGGGAGGCGATGTGCAGGTGCAGAGCAACGCGCAGGTTATTTGCAACCTGATAGATTTCGGCATGAACCCGCAGGAGGCGGTAGAGGCGCCCCGCTGGCAGCATGACACGGAGGGGCTTAAAGTGGAGCGCCGCGTGCCGACGGAGACCCTGGTCGCGCTGGAGCAGAAGGGGCATCGCGTGCTGTTACTGCCCGAGTGGGGGCAATCGGGTGCGGTACAGGTCATTGCGGTGCACCCCGCAAGCAGGGCGTTGCTCGCTGGCTCCGACCCCCGCTGCGACGGACACGCCGCCGGCTGGTAAGCCATCCCCGTACTGCTACTGACAGTAATTGTGCCATTTTTCATCTGCCTTTTGCCGAGAACCCGTATTATGCACAGCACCTCTGGCATGGGTTTTGCATTAGATTAAGGGCGAAGCACAAATTCGTCAAAGGAGGCGAAACCCATGTCTGGAGGTTTGCTCAAAAACCTGTGGCGTATCGTTTTACTGGGCGCGCTGGCGTCCGTGCTGTTGGGCGGTTCGCAGGCTCTGGCAACTACCTTCACCCTGACCCACAACGGCTGGACGTATTCCGAGAATATCAGCCAGCAGGGGCTTGGTGACTTCAAGGACACTAACGGTACCGACCACATGTACCAAAACTGGTGGTGGTACCGCACCAACCTAGATAGTGCGGAAAAGCCCTTGACCAAGCTGGTCACCATTACGTCCGGCGGTGCCAACAACGTGCAGTTGGTTTTTAGGGAAGACGCTGGTAATCTGCCAAATGCGCTTTTGATCAGGCTAGACTACACGCTCAACGGCGTCAACGCAAATTCTGCCTACGTCAACGTTGCCTGGAGCATCCAGCACATTTACTCACCCTTACCGCAGCCTATTACGGTCGACTTCTTCGCTTACTCGGATTTCGACCTGAACGACACTCCGGGCGGCGATACCGCTTTCCCCCCGCTGCCGGTTGACGTCCATTACGAAGAGGGAAACACGCTCGTGGACGTTATCGCCAGCGAGTTTGACTTGGTGGGCTACGACATTGACTTCTATGCCAACCTGCGCGACCTGCTGAACGACAGCGCAGTGTACAATGTCTCCAATTCAGCAGGCGGAACGGGCGACATGACCAACGTGTTCCAGTGGCGGAAAACGCTGACACTCGGAGAGACTCTGAGCGGAAGCCTCACGAAGGTGGTAACCCTTAGCGCCCCACCCGGTCCCGTCATCCCTGAGCCGGGCACGTGGGCGTTGATGCTGAGCGGTCTGGCGCCGGTCGCGCTGCGCCTGCGCAAAAAGGCTTAACCGAGCCGGACGCTCCTTCCCTCCCTGTCCCTCTCCTGAGAGCAGGAGAGGGATTGCCTTTTTGTTGCTCTCGCCTCTGCAGGTGAAGCCTGCCGTGCGCGCGAGAGCATGGTTCAGCTGGCGTTCTGCACGTGGAAGTCGAAATGGGTGGGTTCGTGTGTGGTCAGATGTCGCTGGATTTCCTTCACGCGCACGGTGTGCAGGCGGTTCGAGCCGTTTTGCAGGTTCAGCACCAGCACAGCGTTGTTCCTGCCACCCTGCCGCACGATGCTATCGATAACCTCGCGGACGGGAACCAGCAGCTGCAGAGGTTCGATGCCCTTCCCGTAGAGACTGGCGGTAGCGTAGCCTTTGCGCCGCCACTCCTTGCGCTGACCTTTAGTCAGGCCGTGATGCACCATTCCGCTGATAGCCATCACACCACCTCCCTTGCCAGAGTTTCTACACGGCGCGTCGCAGGCGCAGCGCGTTCGTTACCACCGACACGGAACTCAGGCTCATCGCCAGAGCGGCAAGCATCGGGCTGAGATAGCCCATTGCTGCCAGAGGGATACCCAGTACATTATACACGAAGGCGAAAAAGAGGTTCTGGCGTATCGTGCGCACAGTGGCGTGTGAGAGCTTCAGGGCGGTCGCCACTCCGCGCAGGTCGCTGCCCAGCAACGCGATGCCCGCGCTCTCCAGCGCGACGTCAGTGCCCTCGCCCATTGCGATACCGACGTCCGCCTGCGCCAGAGCGGGCGCATCATTGATGCCATCTCCCACAAAAGCCACTTTGCGTCCCTGAGCCTGCAAAATGGCAATGGCTTCTGCCTTACCCTGCGGTGAAACCTCCGCAAGAACCCGTTCGGATGGAATACCTGCCTCTCTGGCGATGGCTTCCGCCACCACGCGCTGGTCGCCCGTGACCATCCACACCTCCATGTGCAGCGACAGCAACTGAGCAACCGCCTCGCGTGCGGTGGGATGCAGCTCGTCGCGCAGGGCAAACGCCCCGACGGCTTCACCGTCTATTGCCACCAGCACCGTGGTATAGCCCTGCGATTGGAGGGTGCGTATCCTCTGCCAGTCCTGCGGGCTGATGGCTACTCCTTCTTCCTCCAGCAGACGCGCGGAGCCAACCACCAGCCGATGCCCTTCCACCTCTGCGGTTACCCCGCCGCCGGGGATGGCGCGAAAACCGTTTGCTCTGGATAACGGTATCCCCTGTTGCCGGGCAAATTGCACCACCGCCTGCCCAAACGGGTGCGTGGAGCCGACCTCCGCCGACGCGCAGAGCCTCAGCAAATCCTGCTCGGGCATTCCGTTCCGCGTCTCCACATGATGCACCTGCGGCTTGCCCAAGGTCAGCGTGCCTGTTTTATCCAGAATGACTGTATCCACCTGTCGGGCGCGTTCCAGGGTTTCCGCATCTTTCACCAGCACGCCTAGCTCGGCTCCCCTGCCTGTGCCCACCAGCACAGCGGTCGGCGTCGCCAGTCCCAGCGCACACGGGCAGGCAATCACCAGCACCCCCACCGCATGTATCATCGCCGTCGTGAACCCCGCTTTCAACACCAGAAGCCACACCAGAAACGTGCCCAGCGCAATCACCAGCACGATGGGTACAAACACCGCCGCCACTGCGTCCGCCAGCCGTTGAACGGGAGGCTTTGCCTCTTGCGCCCGTTCCACTGTGCGCACAATCTGCGCCAGCGTGGTATCTGCGCCCACCCGCTGCGCACGTATCACCAGCACGCCGTCGGTGTTGATGGTACCGGCGGCAACGCTATCACCGCACCGTTTCTCCACCGGCACACTTTCGCCTGTCAGCATACTTTCATCCACCGTCGCGAAACCGTCCAGCACCTCGCCGTCCACCGGTATCGCTTCCCCGCTACGCACGCGCAGCAGGTCACCCACCTGCATCGCCGAGACGGGCACGCGCTCCTCGTCGCCATTACGGATACGTGTGGCTTCCTGTGGCGCGAGGCGCATCAACCGTTCAATCGCCTGACGGGCGCGTCCCTTCGCCCGCGCCTCCAGATACCTGCCGAAGGTAATCAGCGTGATAATGACCGCCGCCGTTTCGTAGTACACCGCGCCGCCCGTCCAGAACGTAGCGACGAGACTGTAGAGGTAGGCAGCCGATGTGCCCAGCACGACCAGCGTCTCCATGTTCGCACTGCGGGCGCGGAGCGCGTGCCATGCTCTGTTGTAGAACGGCGCGCCAATAACGAACTGAACAGGGGTAGTCAGCGCGAGCTGGAGCAGTTTCAGCGTGTAGGAAGGATGGTGCACCGCCATACTGAGCACGAAGACCGGCAGGGTGAGCACGACGCTGGCTAACAGCCGACGTCGAGCGGTCTGCAGTTCCTGCTCGGTGCGGCGGGAAGGCAAGGGGGCAGGGGTTTCCTCGGTAACGGGCTGGGCGGTATAGCCTGCCATCTCTACCGCTTCCAGCAGCCGTTCCACCGGTACCGCGCCCGGGTCGGCGTGCACGGTAGCGCTCTCGGTAGCGAGGTTGACAACCGCTTCGTGCACGCCCGGCACCCGCTTCAGCGCGCGCTCCACCCGCGCCACACATGCCGCGCAGGTCATGCCTTCGATATGCAGATGTATCTCCTGTTGGGACATCGGTGTGCCTTTACTTCATAGGAGTGACGCAGTTAAAAGACTGTAAGGGAGGTTTGCGATATAAAGCGACATCATCTGTCATTCTGAGCGAAGCGAAGAATCTCTTTTTGTCGCTCTGAGATGCTTCACTTGCGCTCAGCATGACAGGAAATTGTCTGTATAATCGCTGAAAAAGGTTGTCCCGCCGCGTGTTCATGGAAACCGCGTCACTCCTAACTTCATTTGCCACTATCCGATTATACCTGCTGCCGGCAGGAATCGGCGCAGGTGATGCCCAAATGCTTTGCGACAATACACACCGGCTGGAGCAAAGACCAAGGGGGTAAACCGTAGCGTGAGCAGATATGCACTCTCTATCATAATACTGCTGTCCATCGCACTCCTGGCAGTGGGCTGTGGCAAGCGGCAGGCTTCCGCGCCACCCGCTCAAAACGTGTTGCGCTACGCGCTCACTACCGAACCGACCACCTTTGACCCCGCCCTGGTGCGCGACGGTCCCACCATCGATATGCTCTTCCACGTCTTCGAAGGACTGGTGCAGTGGGATGAAAACAACCGCCTGCAACCCAATCTGGCGGAGATCTGGGAAATCAGCAATGGCGGGCGTACCTACACCTTCCGCCTGAAACAAGGGGTGAAGTTCCACAATGGGCGTGAGGTGACCGCGGAGGACTTCAAGTACTCCATCGAACGCGCCTGCGACCCCGAGCTGGCTTCGCCCGTCTCCGCCACCTACCTGAACGACATCGTGGGCGCACTGGATAAGTTGAACCGCAAAGCCACAGAGGTGAAGGGCGTGGAGGTGGTGGATAAGTACACCGTGCGCATCACCATCGATCATCCGAAAGCCTATTTTCTCGCCAAGCTCACTTACCCCACCGCCTACGTGGTCTGCCGCGAGGCGATTGAACAGGACGGTGACGAAGTGAACGGCAGACGCCTGCGCATCAATGAGCGATGTGCTATCGGCACGGGCCCCTTCAAGGTGAGCCAGTACGTTCCCGGCTCGAAGGTGGTGCTGACTGCGAACAAGGACTATCACGGTGGTGCGCCCAGACTGGACGGTATCGAACGACCCATTGTGCTGGATGCCAGTACCCGCCACGCCATGTACGAACGCGGTGACCTGGACATCGTGGACGTGCAGAAGGGAGACCTGCTGCGCGACCAGCAGGACCCCGTGTTGAGCAAAGAGCTGCGCACCTTCGACCGCGCAGCGGTGTTTTATCTGGGGTTGAATCAGAACGTTTTTCAGCCCTTTAAAGACCGCCGGTGGCGGCTCGCGCTGGCGTACGCGACCGATAAGGACGCCATCGTGAAGGTGGCGTTAATGGGTGTGCCGCAGAAGGCGAACGGCATCATACCGCCCGGTGTGCTGGGGCACGACCCCGAATTCGCCGGTATCCCGTACGACCCCGAAAAGGCACGGCAGCTGCTGGCGGAGGCTGGCTACCCGGGCGGCAGGGGCTTTCCCACGCTTACCCTGACCTTCCGCGAGAAAACTCCCGACCTGCGCCGCACCGCCGAGATGATTAAAGAGCAGTACCGTAAGGAGCTGGGTATCAATGTAGAACTGCGCGAGATGGAATGGGGGGCGTTTCTGGACGCCTTAGACCGCAAGGAACTGCCCTTCATCCATCTGCGCTGGGCAGCGGACTATCTGGATGCCCAGAACTTCCTGTCAGTGATGCTGCGCACCGGCGCGCCCGAAAACGTGGTGGGCTACAGCAACCCGCGCTTCGATGCGCTGTGTGACCAGGCGGACAGGGAACAGGACGAGCAGAAGCGCATCCAGCTGTACCGTGAGGCAGAGCGCCTGGCTGTGACCGAAGATGTGCCCTGGATTACCCTCTACTTCCAGCGCGACGTGGAGCTCATCAAGCCGTATGTGAAGGGTATCCGCGACTCGCTGATGGGGCATCTGCCGCACGTGACCACATACATCGAACGGTGAGGCGATCACGTTACAGCGGTCATATCCACCTGTGGATGACGAACCGCTGATACCGCAAATCCGTCGCGCCGGCGAGGCATCTCGAAGCGCGTGACACGAGATACCCCGCCGGCGTTCAGAAGGGCGCGTTGGCAGGGAGAATTACCACCAGTGCCTGCGTCTGCGCTCACTGGGGCGAATCAGGCTGGTGAAGAGCTCGTGGTGGTCGTCTTCGCCCGAGTGGTGGGCAAAGGCGCACAGATGTACCACCCTTTCCCTTGCCACAAGTGCGGAACCAACTACCCCTGCCGCGCGGAAACGCACATCTTCCCCTTCGCCTACCGCCGGGAATACCTGAGAGTCGGCGCGGGCAACCCGTTCGATGAACTGATGTGCTCCGTCGGCTGTCAGGGGGGTAAACTCCGGCTGGAAGAAGGTGATGGCGTCCAGCGCATTGCTGCGCACCAGCTTGGGGAAGAAGCGGCGGAAGGTCTGGGCAAAGTCAAAAAGGTCCAGCCCCACGATACGCCCGTTGATGGCAAACAGCGCGCCAACCTGTGCCTCCAGCGGCTGGAACGCCTGCTCGTAGTCGCTGAGCGTGTGCTCGTAGCGGTCGTAAATGTCCGTCATGGCGCCGGTTGGAGACTCCACTTCCAGGGCTATCTGGCGCATCGCAACCTCATCCCACAGCGCGGACTGGTCGGCATAAGCATCTCCCGCCATCATCCTGCGGGCGAATACCTGTTCGGACTTTCGTGCCCGCATCGTGGCAGGCATCGCCTGTCGCGAGGTGTAGAACTCATGGGAGACGTGGTGCCAGCGTCCCTGCTCGACACAGGTCACGGGGATAACTACCGTCTGCTGCGCGGGCACAAGGATGGTCAGGTTCACCACGCGGTTCTGCTTGGCTCCAACCAGCTCCTCGCCATCCACAATCAGCACAGCAAAACCACTGCGGTTGGTGACCTTCAGGTTGTTCACGATACCGCCTTCATGTACTTCGGTGACGGAAACCAGTCCCTGCTGCAGCGCGTCATCCAGCGTGAGGTAATCGGGGTCGCCCTGCACGCCGTCGAGTAACGGGAACATCGTCAGGTTCTTGAAGGTGACCGCTTCGCCCAGTTTCAGGCTTTGCAATCGTTGTGCTGCTAACACGTGCATCCTGGCAGTCCTCCTGCTGAACGTTGTTGCAGGTATTATACCACATACTGTCTGTAAAATCAAGTAAACTGCCTTATAAATTGATAAAAAGACATTTCCATTCGTGCAAATGGCAGTTGTTAGCTGTTAGCAAATCCCGTATCCTCTGCGAGCACCGCCGTGACTCCCGAATCGGTTCGGTACATCAGCACGGTGACTGCCCTGTCGCCTGCGGGTTTCCACGCGCGCGTCAGCTGTTCTGGCTCCACAGCCACTCCGCGCTTTTTCACCGTGATACTGCCTGCTTTCAGGGCGCGCAGTCGCTCGAAAAGCCTCTTGCGGGAATACGCAAAGTGCTCCAGCACCCGGTAGGCGCGGGCAAAGGGCGTGGGTATGAGGTTGGCGGAGGTCAGGTAGGCAATCTGGGGGTGCAGAAGATAACCACCGAGCACTTGAGCCAGCTCTGGCAATAGGTGCGCAGCAACCACTGCGGGGTCCGGGTCGTATATCCAGTCCATCGGCGTATGGATGGGTGGGGCAGGGGAGCCGGCAGAGGTCAGCCTTGCCTTTTCGGGAAGGATGAGCGCACTATTTGACCTCCCCTGCCTGCACTCTCCGAAAGCCAGCAATAGTTCCCGGCATTCTCTGTCCACGGAGATGTACTCTCGTTCGGCATCTGGCGGTATGTACGACATGGGCAGCGCGGGCGTTGTCTTCACCAGTGCGCCCTGCACGCTCTTTGCCAGACGACACACCGTTGCCCAGTCCGGCTGCCATTTGTCCGGCGATGACCACCGCCTGTGCTCCGCACGCCGTGCCGGGTCGATGAACAGGAAGGGAGCCTCCTCCAGCCGCAGGCGCAAAAGGTCAGCATGAATCAGGTGACAGCAGGATTCCACCGCATACACTTCCGTGTTGCGCTTGGCGAAGTGGATGCTGAGTGCATCGCGTTCCACACCGACCGTCTCGCCGCGCCCACCCAGAGCAATGAGGTCGCCTCCGATACCGCAGCCTGCGTCCACCACCAGCTCCTTTTCGGGAAAGCGCGAGGCATGATAGGTAGCGACTATTTCCGAAGAGCTTTGCTCCAGACCTTCGGGTGTAAACCACATCTGCTCGGCGCGGGAGAACTTCTGCTTTGCACGGTGGCGCAGGTGTATCTGCTGCACCGCCTGGGAGGCGATGGACGGGTCAAACTCGCGGCGCAGCCACAATAGTAATGCGGTGTCGTCCAGCTCTGGTCGCTGGGTGGCTCGCTGGATAGCCTCTTCCACCCGCTCCAGATTCAGCAACTACTCCTCCCGGCGGCTTTCCCATGCCGTCCAGTATGCGCTGCCTTTGGGAAGCACAAAGAACAGCATCACACCTACACTGGGAACGGCGAACATCAGAAAATCGGTGAAGGACGCTCCCACGAAGAAAAGCAGCAGCCCGAACACGGCGCAGGCTTCGGCAAAGCTCAGAGCGATTAAGGTATGCACGATAAACTGCTTGGGAGTGGGAATATCTGTGGTGACGGAGGCGTACTCCCCGCGAACGGCAAGGCGCGATTGCGCCCACACCACCGAAGCCACTAGAGAGGCAACGCCCAGCAGAGTGGTTGGCAAACGCATCGCTTCCAGCCCGGAGGCAGATGGGCGGTCGCCACTCTGCTGCAGCATGTACGCCAGCACACCGTACATCACCACCGAGCCCACAAAGGCAAACACGATGGTTGCCCATGTCAAGCGGTTCGCAGGAGCTTCGCCTTCCATCGTCCGTTCCTCCCGATGTGGCGAGAGCGCGTGGGAATCGAACCCACCCGGGACGGGGGCAACCCACCCCGCAGACAGCTTTGAAGGCTGCGGAGGACACCAGTCCCCATGCGCTCTCGTGCTAGTCTTCCAGCCACAGGCACACCGCCGCCAGGTCCTGCGCGCGGTCGCCCAGTTCGGCAGGCACCACCTGCAGCACCTCGCGCACTCTGCTCCAGGCGTGCACCTGCAGTGCTTGACGCAACGGTTCCAGCACCAGGTCACCGGCTTTGACGGCGATGGTACCCAGAACCACCCGCTCGGGGTTTAATATCTGCGCCACGTTCGCGATGCCGATACCCATGTAGGTTCCCGCCTCTGCCAGCACAAACCGTGCGAAGGTATCTCCCGCGTGTGCCGCCTCTACCACGTGCTGTGCAGTGACCTCGTTGGGGGAGGTTCGCTGCCAGATGAGGCTTTCCGGCGATTCCCCGGCCAGCTCCCTCGCACGGCGGGCAATAGAGGGTCCCGAAGCCAGAGCCTCCAGACACCCTCGTTTGCCGCAGCCGCACAACGGACCGTCCAGCAGGACAGTGGTATGCCCAATCTCACCGGCAAGGTCGTTGGTGCCGCGATAGAGCCTGCCGTCCAGCACCAGTCCCCCGCCGACGCCCGTGCCCCACGTCATGAACACCATGTTGCGCGTGCCACGCCCTGCGCCAAAGCGGTGCTCCGCCAGAGCGGTGGCGTTGGCATCGTTTTCGAGGCGCGCGGGCAACCCGAAGTGGTCTTCAAAGACCTGCTTGATCGGCACAGCATCCCAGCCCGGCAGGTTCGGCGGCGAGTAAACGACCCCTCTCTGGCTGTCCAGCGGACCTCCACACGAGATGCCGATGCCGCGCACCTGGTGAGGAGATACCCCTTCCAGCACCCGTTCAGTCATCTCGAACAGCTGCTGAACCACTACCTGCCAGCCTTCACCGGCGCGGGTTGGCTGCCACTGTCGGGCGAGGATGTTCCCCTCCACATCCGCCAGCACACATGCCACCTTCGTACCGCCGATGTCCACCCCAACGATATAAGGCGCGTCGGTCATTGCTATCCGGGCTTGTTCTCGGGGAAGAGCGACCTGTCTTCCGGCTCGATAATCATGCCGGTCGTTTGCAGCCACGCTGTTGCCCTTTGTATCTCTTCCACCGAACCGTCCAGCTCCACATAGGCGTAGCCGCCATCCTCGGTAAAGTTCGCTCGCTTGATGTTCACCACCACATTATAGTCCTTGCCCAGCCGCCACAGGAAGGGTTCCTTGACCTGATCGGCGGTGGCAGTAATCAACATTCTCAGTTTCGCCATGTGTTTCTGCCTCTAAGGGATAATGTCCTTACATGGTTTCTGCCCGTGCTATGGAGACTCCTGCAAGAACCTGTTCGCAGGTAACTCTGCGAGCAAACGCGAATCAAACCCAAAAACGACAGGGAGGAGAATGATGTGGCTCATGATGTTGCTACTGGCAACCGCGACCACGCAGGCCGATAAGCCGTTGGAGACGGGTTTCCTGAACAGGACGTACGCCGGAGACAACGTCACCATGCCCTACGTGGTCTACGTGCCGCGCGACTACACGCCCACCAACAGGTACCCCATCATCCTCTTTCTGCACGGGGCAGGCGAGCGCGGTAGCGACGGTTTGAGGCAAACGCAGGTAGGTATCGGTTCGGCGATACGCTCGTATCCAGAGCGTTTTCCCTGTATTGTTGTCATGCCGCAGTGCCCTGCGGATAAGTGGTGGAACGGAGAGGTGCTGGAGGCGGCGTACCGGTGTCTCCAGCAGACGATGAAGGAGTTTTCGTGTGACCCCAGGCGCGTGTACCTGACCGGTTTGTCCATGGGTGGTTTCGGCAGCTGGGAGCTGGCCGCCAGGTATCCCCACACCTTTGCCGCGGTGGTGCCGATTTGTGGAAGAGGCAATCCCGCCGATGCGGAAAAGCTCAAGAATGTGCCGATATGGGTGTTTCACGGCGATGCCGACAACGTGGTGCCGCCTTCTTTCTCGCGCGAGATGGTGGAGGCTTTGAAGAAGGCAGGGTCCACGATGGTCAAGTATACCGAACTGCCCGGCATCGGTCATAACTCGTGGGACCCCGCCTACAGCAGCGCACAGGTCATCCAGTGGCTGCTGGAACAGAAAAAAGAATAGAGTGCGCTGGCAGCACCATGAGAGGGACAGGTATAATCGTATGTGGTGGCGAAGGAACCGTAAAGCAACAGACCGACAAGTGTGTGTTTTGCGCACTGACGGACGAAGGGGGTGCCTAATGAACCAGACACCTACAGCCGAGGATGTCATGGCACAGGTCATGCATCTTCCCCTTGTCGAGCAACTCCGCCTGCTGAGGCAGATGACCGAGCATCTTGAACAGACGATCGGACGACAAAAAATGCTCGGTGGTACAGGGGAACTCCGCTTATGGGGATACTGTGGTGACCTTGCACCTGCTCCCTCTCTGGAAGAAATAGATGCGGTGAGGCATGAGATATGGAGCCAGCTGCGGGATGATATCACATGATTGAGTATCTTCTGGACACTCACGCACTGGTGTGGTTACTTGTTGCAGACCCACGTCTTCCGCGCAGCGTGCGCACACTCGTAGAGGATGCTACTGCGCAGGGACGGAGGGTGGCGTGCTCTGCCCGCATTATCGCAGCCACTGCCTTATTCTTGCGTGTGCCTCTTATCAGCCGAGACCGCAAGATTGTCGTGGACGGCGTACCGACACTGTGGGGTTAAAAACGCCCTGTTGTATACAGGCGTGAAGGCATAACCCAACAGTGGAGCTCCTAATATATCCAATCACGTCTCCAACACGAGGTTCATCAGGAACAGCCAGCCGCGAGTCATCAGTTCCGACACACCCAACATGGTTCCATAGATGCTGCTGAGATAGAGGCGAGGATGCCATAGTTTGCCGCGTTTCAGCAAGTGCCAGGCATCCTGCCACGCCTCACGGGATTGCCCCATGCGCAGGTGCAGATAAGTAAAGAAAGCCACCGCTCGAGCTATTGCGCGCTGTTGACGCTGCACCTGTGCCTCCTTGACTTGTGCAACGCTCTCGCGCCACTCCGCCGTACGCTTCGTGAGCCAGGTGGCGCGCCATATCTTTTCGAACATGAGTATCAGCTGGACGACCCGCCATGATAGCACCACGGTATCCTTCGTGCGTCGCCAGGCATACGCCAGCCGGCTCTCTATCGGGAAGGTAGGTCGGCGTTCGGTACGCCCTTTCAGCCGCCAGAAGCCGATAATCATGGGGTGCGCCTCTTCGCAGTGAGTGGCGTAAGCGTACCATACCGCGTTCTTGAAGATACCCCAGTACGATTCCGGCGTCGCACGGTTGAGCACCTTGATTAGATTCTCCACCGAATAGAATCGCCTCCACGCTTCCCGATACACGTTGAACCATTCCTCTCTGGTCATGTTCGGGTGGTTTTGCGCCGCGTGGAAGCTGTCGTACTCGTTAAAGTCCGGGCTCATCCACTCTCCGCGTTTGGTCATCTCCAGGTGGTCTACCGAGCCGGGCAGGGGAGTGAGCATGAAGAAGCTCGCCTGATCGGGCTGCACCACCTCCATCAGTGTGGTGATGTCCCGCCGCACCGACTCCACGGTGTCAAAGGGGAAGCCGATGATGTAACTGGTGTGTACGGCGATACCGTAGCGGTGCCATGCCTGTATCATCTCCTCGAAAAAGTTCAGCTTATTCTGTCCTTTCGAGGCCGCCTTCAGGTTGTCCGGGTTCAGACTCTCCAGTCCGATAAACACTTGCGAGCAACCTGCGCGTGCGGCCAGGTCTACAAAATCGGGAATGCGGTAGGAAGGCACATCCACCTGCATCATGAAGGTAATGCGTATGCCCTCCTGCTCTCGCATCTGGATGAGACGCTCAAAAATCTCTCTCCAGCGAGGGTTGCGCGACATATTGTCGTCGGTAAAGAAGTAATGTTTGATGCGAGGATAGTGCTCTCGAACATGTTTCTCAATCAGCTCCGGTGAACGGTAACGCATCGAGTTGCCCTGCACATGGATGATGGTACAGAACGAACACTTGAACACACACCCACGCGAGGTGTCCATCGTCCCGGCGTAAGGCAGCATGAACCGCCGTGCCACTGTATCGTCTACCAGGGGTGCTGCCCACTCTTTCGACAGGTCGGGCAATTCGCCCAGCCAGTAGATGGACTTCAGCTTGCCGTGGAGGGCATCGGTCAACAGCTCCTCCGTGCGCCCCTCGATCTCCCCGGCGAACAGACTGATACCCTCCTCACGCAGTTGCTGCAGCTCGGGTGTCAGTCCCAACAGCGCCAGCGAACCGCTCACGTGGAACCCGCCGATAATCACCATCGCGCCGAGTTTTTTGAACCGCCGTGCCAAATCCACCGCGCGGGGAAACTGATTCGTTTGCACGCCTACCAGACCGACCAGCGTGGGAACGCCGGGAATCGCCCATTTGCGCATCACCCTCTCCGGCACCACCAGCTGCACGGTCTCATCGATGAGGTGCATCTCGATGGTAATGCCCATTTTCTGCGCGGCGTCGCGGAACAAGCCGTTCAGCGCGTTCAATGTGTTCGAGGGTAAAACACCCCGTACATGGTGAATCACGTAGCCGTCGTCGTCGTACTTGGAGGGTTTCACCAGAATAACGTTCAACCTCGGTAATTCTCGAGCCATCTCTCTCCTGCCTTCCGTTTTACAGCCGATGCGGGGCACAAACAATCCGTACACCTTGCCCGTTCACCGCTTGATTGATTATAGGCGTTTAACCTGCGTAAAGTCAAGGGGAAATGAGGGGGTTCCAGAAAGAATATTGCCTGCTCTGTAACAAAAAGCCCCCCGCTGGTGCAGGGGGCGAGGGCGCGCCTTCCATTTTTACGCTTTCACCAGAGCGTTTTCGAGGTAACGCAAAACCATGTTTTCTGGCATTGCCCCTTCGAACTCCACCACCTCGTTGATGACGGTTTTAGGCACGCCGTATACATTCCAATCTTGACTGAGCTGCTCGAACTCCATCGCCTCAATCATCGCGCCGCGGATGTTCGGGTTGACGAAAGCGAACTGGTGCGCCGTGAGCACCGCACGTGGGCAATAAGGACAGGTCGGCGTGACGAACACCATCATGTCCACCCGTTTGTCGATTTTGGTCACTTCGTCCAGCACCTGCGGCGACAGATGATGATGCCCTGTGGAAATCATCAGGATGTCCTCCAGCAGGGTGGCGAACTCGTAGCCCGCGGGGATGCCGTAGAACCGGATGCCGTAATCCACTTCTTCGCCGTTTTGCAAGCCGGTCAGCACGATGGCAGGTACAAGGTAGCCCTGCTCGTCTTTCTTCATGTCGTAGGCTGCTGCACGAACCGGGTCGGCATACGGGTCCACGAACTCTACCTGCAGTTTGTCATGCAGGTCTGCCAGCTCGCTCATCAGCTCGCGCAGCTCGGTGCAGAAGGCGCATTCCCGTCGCCCCGGTGCTATCAGGTTGGTGGCGGGCGCGAAGACAATCATCTTTACAGGGTTGACCATTTCGCTCAACCGCTCGCGTACCGCTGCCTTATCTTTGTCGGTCAGGATAGCCATGTTCTCATTCCTCCTCTGGCTCAGGTGGTTTCCACAGAGTTGGACTCAGGTACCTGCGACGGAGATTCATCACGGGTTAGGGAACATTTTTGGCGTTTGCATCGTCTACGAGAATGGTAAATCACTCCACCAATCCCGAAGGAGGGAGCCGGTATGTCTCGTCTCGTCTTGACGTTTGCGCTGGTGCTGTGGAGTCTCCCGCTGTTGGCGCAGGACAACGTTTGCTACTTCCAGAAGTGCTACGGTTCCGGCACCGTGTTGATTACCAACACCCCCCATACCGCGGGCACCATCGAGGTAGCGGTGCGAAACATCCTGTGCCCTGAGGGGGTAACGCCCCCCGATGACCCCCTGGCGGGCAAGCTGGTCTTCCGCACGGTGACCCCGGCAGTCGACAGCTGGATACCGATTGTGCCGGTGCTGGTGGTCATGCACGATGCGGATGCGTATGCAATGGACAGACCCTTTGCCGCCACGTTCAGCGGACCAGCCACCGCTTACATCGGTTTCACACGCAGGGGTATCAAGGGCACACTGAAGGCTACCATCGTGGACTGGCGCGATCCAACCGACGCTCTGGGTCCCAGCATCATGCTGTTTGACACGGTGGAGATGACCTTCGTGCCGGAAAACTCTCCGCTGCCCTATCAGCTGGAGTGGCGTGGCATCGTCTGGAAGGGCGACCTTATCGTGTTCGAACGCTGGGGGCGGTAAACGGCTGCTGTTTTGCCTCCTGCGGGCACGCCCCGCAGGAGGCTTTTTGATTCGGGGAGTATAAGCAAATCAATATGCGCCTTCGTGGAGGGGGAACGATGCGCGAAACCCGTTGCGATGTGCTGATTGTCGGTGGAGGTACCGGCGGCTGTGCCGCCGCGATGGCGGCTGCCAGCCTGGGTGTCACGGTGGTTATGACCGAGGAGACCGAGTGGGTGGGGGGACAGCTGACCGCACAAGCCGTTCCCCCCGACGAACACCCCTGGATCGAAAGCTTCGGCTGCACCGCCCGTTACCGGCAGTATCGAAACGCTGTACGCCAGTTCTACCGAGACCACTACCCGCTCACCCTGCAGGCGCGCAATAACCCCCGCTTAAACCCGGGCAACGGCTGGGTCTCGCGCCTGTGCCACGAGCCGCGTGTGGGGTTAGCCGTGCTGGAAACGATGCTCCATTACCCGCGCACTGCAGGATGGCTGGACATCCGCCTGCATCGCAAGCCCATCCGCGCCGAGGTGCAGGGCGACTGCGTGCTTGCCGTTACCTTCCGCAACCTGCGTACGGGTGATGAAGAGGCGGTACAGGCGCGCTATGTGCTGGATGCCACCGAATTGGGCGACCTGCTGCCGATGACCGGTACCGAGTATGTGGTGGGCGCGGAATCGCAGCGTGAAACGGGCGAACCACACGCCGTGGCTGGCGCCCCGCAACCGGACAACGTGCAGGGGATCACGTGGTGCTTCGCGATGGCGTACGACCCTGAAGGCGGCCACACCATCGACAAACCCGCCCAGTACGACCGCTGGCGCGAATACCAGCCTGCCTTCTGGCCCGACAAACTGCTCAGCTGGTACACCGCCCACCCCATCACGCTGGAAAAGACGCGGTGGTTCCTGTTCCCGCACGAAACCGACAACCCCTATCGCGCGCTGTTTACCTACCGACGCATTGTCTGTCGCGACCACTATCCGCCTGAGCTTGCTCCACACGAGGTAACCATCGTCAACTGGCCGCAAAACGACTACTTTGCGGGCACGATTATCGACCAGCCCGAAGCGGTCGTGCAGCAACGGCTGGAGGAGGCGCGGCAGCTGTCGCTGAGCCTGCTCTACTGGCTGCAGACGGAAGCCCCGCGCCCCGACGGCGGCACCGGCTACCCCGGCCTGTACCTGCGCCCCGACATCACCGGCACCGACGACGGGCTGGCGATGTTCCCCTACATCCGCGAGTCGCGCCGCATCCGCGCCGTGTTCACCGTGACCGAACAGCACGTCGCCTCCGAACTGAACCCGGGCGCGGACAGGGCACAGCCCTTTGCCGACAGCGTGGGCGTGGGGTGTTATCGCATTGACCTGCACCCCAGCACCAACGGCACCAACTCCATCGATATCGGCGCGTTGCCGTTCCAGATACCGCTTGGCGCGCTGCTGCCCGTGCGCATGCGCAACCTGTTACCGGCGTGCAAAAACATCGGCACCACGCACATCACCAACGGCTGTTTCCGCCTGCACCCGGTGGAATGGAACATCGGCGAGGCGGCAGGATTACTAGCAGCGTTCTGTATCCAGCGTGGCACGGAACCCCATCAAGTGCGCGAAGACGAGAGCCTGTTGCGGGACTACCAGAGCCTGCTACGCGCGCAGGGCATCGAACTGGAGTGGCCGCAGACGCACCCGGTGTGAGCGGATGGAACTTCTCCCAAACTGATGTCATCAGGAGTTACGCAGGGCTATACAGGCGGGCATACGAGTTCAGCGCGCCGAGGTCCCGGCGCATTCCGTGTGCGTTAGAACATCACTTCATACTGCTGCCGATGTATCGCCTGCATCAAACCGAGAGCGACGAAGCAGGTGATGACCGCCGTTCCCCCGAAGCTGACAAACGGCAGCCATACCCCCACCACTGGCAGGATGCCAACTACCATGCCAGTATTGACGATGATATGGTAGGCAAAAAAGGTGGTAACGCCTGCCGCAATCAGCCTGACGTACAGGCGGTGCGACTGTAAGATGAGGCGCAGGAATCGCCACAGCAATAAGGCGTATGCCGACAACAGAGCGATACTACCTGCAAAGCCCGTCTCCTCCGCCACGACGGTAAAGATGAAGTCCGTGTGCTGTTCGGGAATGAAGAGCAGCTCGTTCTGCGTGCCGCGAAACAGCCCCTTGCCGAACACCTGCCCCGATCCGACCGCAATCCGCGCCTGTAGAATCTGATAGCCCGAGCCACGCGGGTCTCGTTCCGGGTTCAAAAAGGCGATGAAGCGGTTCTTCTGATAATCCTCCAGCACGCCCGTGTGCCACAGCGCAATAAACGCCACCAGTCCAGCCAGCAACACGATGCCTAAATGCTTCAAGTTTGCCCCTGCCAGCATCATCATGCCGAACCATATCGCCATGACCACCAGCGAGGTGCCCAGGTCTGGCTGTTTGAATATCAGCAGCACAGGCACTCCAATGTACGCTAAGGATTTCAGCACCAGCTGAGGGGAACGTATCTGCTCTTCTCTGCTGGCAAGCCAGGCAGCCAGCGTGAGGATAACGAAGAGTTTCGCCATCTCCGATGGCTGGAGGTTGAAGCCTCCCGGAAGGGGTATCCATCGCTGTGCGCCTTTAGTGGTCTTGCCGAAAAAGTCCACGTAGAACAGCAAGCCGATATTCAGTGCGTAAAACCAGCGCGTCCACCTTAGCCACGTCTGTATCGGGCGGGAGGCGACCAGAAACATCGCTATAATGCCAATGCCCATCGCAATGGCTTGCTTGCGCACGAAAAACAGTCCATCCCCTTGCGCCCGGCGTGCGCTGTAAATCATGAGCAGCCCCCACGCACACAACGCCAGCGCCAGCAGGATGGTCGCCCAGTCCAGTTCTCGCAAAAATCTCCGATTCATGAGCGACTACAGTGTATCAGGTTCGCAGGGGAAAGGGCAAGCCAACACTGGATTACCCTTGACAAGCGGTCTCGTCCAGAATATAATATACAAAAATACACTTATTTTAATGCACATGAAAGGATTGAACACCCTGTGCGTGCGCGCCAGTGGGTTTGCCCTGAGCGCGCTACAGGCACCACAAGATCGCCCTGCGGTCGTGTTACGCGATGGGCGCGTCGTCGAGGCAAATGCGCTGGCGCAATCGTTCGGCGTGAGGCATTCCATGCCGCAGTCCGCCGTCGGCGCGGTGTGCCCCCACGCGCTCTGTCTGCGAGAAGACATAGAGGCAACCCAACAGTTGTACGAACAATGGATGCAACGCTGTTCCCAGCTTGCCCTGGCAACCGAGCCGATAGACTCTCGCACGATGTTACTGGACTGGCGCGGCTTCGAGGATGGTGGCAGGCAGGCATGGCGCACGCTGTTTTCCGAGAGCCAGCGCATGGGTGTCACGTTGACGGCGGGTTTCAGCACTGGCAGGCTCTCGGCGCAGGTGGCACTGCGGGCGGCGGCGCGAGAGGGTCTGCGCCTGAAAATCTTAAAGCCGCCGCTTTTGCTGTCGCTATGGCCACTGCCACTGCAGCTGCTGCCAGCAGACTATGAAGGGGTCGTGCAACGATGCCTGCGGATGGGCTGGACGTCTTTCGGGACGCTGGCGTCACAACCGATAGGGCAGGTGCGCACCTTGCTGGGGGAGAACGGGCTGTCGGTCTGGTATCTGGCGCAGGGCTACGATAGCCCCTGCGTGCGTGCGCTCTACCCCCCGCCTTGCTGGCAAACAGGCGGCGAGTTCGCCGACGCCATCACCGAAGAGGCTGTGCAGACGCTGTGGAAGCGAGTAGCCCGCGAGATAGCAGCAAAAGCGTCGCAGTGCGGACAGGGCATCGTCGAGGTGCGTCTGACGCTAACGTACGAAGGCGGCAAACGGCAGAATCTCCACCGCTCACTGCCTGCCCCCCTGTCCGATGAACGCGCTATCTATGCCCAGATAAACCGCCTGTGGCAGATGCGTGCGTCCTATCCCCAGCCTGTTCGGTGGCAACTCCGCGTGGTTTGGTCGACGGCTTCCCGCCCAACCCAGCTCGAATTGGAATCCTCAGTAGCGCATCGCAGTGACCTGCAAGCGGCGCTGGCATACCTGCGTCGGCGGTTTGGGGGGGAAGCTTGTTTTCCCCTGGTGCAACTGGAACCCAGCTGGAACGAAAGGATGAGACGCTACTATGAAGCGTGCAACCTTTCTGCCTATTCAGGTGGAGCAGACGAGCGATGGACGCCCCTGTCGGATTCAGTATAGAGGGCAGGTTTGGCAGGTTTGTGTGGTGGAGGAGTGGTTAGAGACCGGCCGCTGGTGGCAGGGAGAGAGCCAGCGCGTGTTTTACCGCCTGCTTACCGAGCATCAGCGGGTGCTGGAGGTCAGTCTGGAGCCTGCCACACAGCGATGGACGTTAGAGAAATGGCTGGACTGAGGAGGCGTGGACAATGCGTCAGGGAGGCGTACACCTGCACGTACACTCGGGTTTCAGCTTTTTGGACGGAGCCAGCGCGGTAGAGGAGCTGGTTGCCGAGGCGGCGCGATTGGAGATGCCCGCCTTAGCACTGACCGACCACCATGGGGTCTACGGGGCGGTGCGTTTCGCACAAGCCTGTCACCGTCATGGAATCAAGCCCATCGTGGGCGCGGAAGTGACGCTGGAAGACGGTCTCCACCTGACCCTGTTATGTGAGCATCGAAAGGGGTATGCGAATCTATGCCAGCTACTGACACGCGCCCACCTGCAGTCGCCGCGCGGCAAGGCGCAGGTACGCTTGGAATGGCTGGAGCGATATGCTGAAGGTCTGATTGCGCTGACCGGGTGTCGTCTGGGCAGGTTGACCTATCTGTTGCGGGCGCAACGCTATCTGGAAGCACGGCAATGGCTCGAAACCCTGCGTGCCGTTTTCGGTAAAGAGAACCTGTTCGTGGAACTGCAGCACACCCGCAAGCCTGGCGATGCATGGATAGTCGCCCGCCAGATCGAGGCAGCACAGAGCCTGCAGCTGCCCGTTGTTGCCACCGCGAACGTGCATTACGCCACTGCAGACCGCTTCCCCGCGCATGACCTGCTGACCTGTGCCCGTCTCGGCGTTACGGTCTCGGAGGCACACCCACTGCGTCCCATCAATGACTGCAACACCCTTGCGGACGCGCTGAGCTGGCAGAAGCGGTATCGAGATTGCCCCGAAGCGTGGCAGAACAGCCTGCTTCTTGCCGAACGGTGCGCAGCGGACGTGGTGCCGCTGGGGCGTGATCTGTTCCCCCGCTTCCCCCTGCCACACGGTCAAACCGCCGAGCGGATGCTGCAGCAACTGGTGCGGGAAGGGGCAAAACAACGCTATCCGTCCATCACCGACCAGGTGCGCCGCCGACTGCGACGGGAGCTGCATGTGATTTGCACGCTGGGATACGCTGACTTTTTCCTTGCCGTGTGGGAGCTGACCCGCTTCGCCCGAGAGCAGCACATCCGCTGGGCGGCACGAGGCTCCGTCTCCGACAGCGCGGTCGCCTACTGTCTGGGTATCAGCGATATCGACCCCATCCGACGCGGACTCCCCTTCGAGCGGTTCCTTTCTATCGAGCGCAGCCAGAAGCCCGATATCGACCTTGACTTCGACGCCAACCGCCGCGAGGAGGTCTTCCACTACTTGCGTCAACGCTACGGCGAGGAGCATGTGGCGATGGTGGGAACATTCTCCACCTACCGCGCCCGCTCCGCTGTGCGACTGGTTGGCAAAACGCTGGGCTTGCCCTCGGACCTGGTAGACCGTCTGGCGAAACGCATCCCCCTGTTCTGCTATGCCGACGACCTGGAGCGCGCCTTTGCGAACGCGCCCGAGCTGCGTGAAAGCGGCTTCACCGCCCATCAGGTACAACAGATGCTGAAACTGTGCGCCCAGATTGCCAACCTGCCGCACCATCTGGGCACGCATCTGGGCGGGATACTCATCAGCCGCGAGCCTATCGACAGCATTGTGCCTGTGCAGCTGTCCCCGATGAACCGCAAGGTCGTGCAATGGGATAAGGACGACGTGGAAACAGCGGGTTTCGTCAAACTCGACCTGCTCTCCCTGCGGATGCTCTCTGCCGTCGAACACGCTGAAGGGCAGATTCGGCGCAGTGTTCCCGACTTCCGCGTGAGCGACATCCCCTACGATGACCCCGATACCTTCGAGATGATACGCGCAGGCGAAACCATCGGGGCGTTTCAGATAGAGAGCCCAGCGCAACGTAGCCTGCATACACGCCTGCGCTCGCAGTGCCAGATGGATATCGACGTCAGCGTGGCGCTGATACGCCCGGGACCCATCCGCGGCGACATGGTTACTCCCTTTGTCAACCGCCGCAACGGAGACGATCCCGTGCATTATTTGCACCCCCATCTGGAACCCATCCTGCGCCATACCTGCGGCGTGCCCGTGTTCCAGGAACAGATTATTCTCATCGCCACGCGCCTTGCAGGCTTCACCCCCGGCGAGGCAGACCAGCTGCGCAAGACGATGACCCACCACCGCTCCCGACAGGAGATGGAGCGATTGGGCAGACTGTTTGTGGAGCGCGCTGTGCAGCGGGGATACAGCGCACATCTGGCGATGCGGGTGTATGAGTGGATTTATGGCTTCGCAGGCTATGGTTTCTGTGAGGCGCACGCCGCCAGCTTCGGTGACACCGCCTACAAGACCGCCTACATGCTGCGTTACTACCCCGCGCAGTTTTACGCCGCGCTGCTCAGCTGCCAGCCGATGGGCTACTATCCCCCGAATACCCTGGCGCTGCAGGCGCGAACGCGCGGCATCCGCCTGTTACTGCCCGACATTAACCGCAGTGAGATTGCCTGCACAGTGGAAGAGGGCAACATCCGTCTTGGGTGGTGCCGCGTGCGGGGAATGAGCCGCGAGGAGATAGAGAGCCTGTTGGCAGCGCGTGCCGAACGGCCGTTCCAATCCTTAGAAGACCTGTGTCGTCGCGCCACACTGCACAGAGATACCCTGGAGCGGCTAATCCTGTGTGGAACCTTCGATACATGGCATCCTAACCGCCGACAGTGGCTGATGCAACTTCCATACGCCCTGGCTCAGCGGCAGGCCCTGGGCAATCTGTTCCCTGCCGAAGCCCTACCAGCGCCCTCCCTGCAAGCGGAGGATTTTACGGCATGGGAGAAGTTCTGGTATGAGTGGGAGATACTGGGGCTGAGCGTGGATTGCCATGTGATGACCTTCCTGCGCGACGACCTGCAACGTCGGGAGATCCTGAGTACCGCCGACCTGACGATGGTGCGCGACGGCGCGTGGGTGAAACTCGCGGGGTTGGTTGTCTGTCCCCATCGCCCGCCGACGCGCAGTGGGCGTCGAGTGCTGTTCGTCTCTCTGGAGGATGAGTTCGGACTGGTAGATGCCGTGCTGTTCGAGAAGGTGTATCAGGCGTACGGGCACTGGGTGCTGACGCAGCCGCTGGTTATCGTGGAAGGGCACCTGCAACGGCGTGGACGCGGGTTGAGTGTGATTGTGCAGCGCGTGGAACCCTATCGCCCTGTGCATGTCACCAACGGCTTTCCCGAGCCTGTGGAGCAGGTCTGCCTGCGGGTGTAAGTATTGCCCGATGCACGCTGCTCATTGACCGTCCTCCCTCGAATCCGATACAATGAGACCGGGAGGAGTAACTGATATGACCCGTGCGGAACTCGCCAAACGCATCGACCACACCCTGCTTCGCCCGACCAGCACCTGCGCCGATATCGAGCGGTTGTGCGAGGAAGCGTTGCAATACCACTTCGCCAGCGTGTGCATCCAGCCATGCTGGTTGAAAATCGCCGTGCGCCACCTGCAGGGAAGCGACGTTGCTGTGGGCACTGTGGTGGGTTTCCCGTTGGGAGCGAACATGTCCGCAGTCAAACTCTATGAGGCGGAGCAGGCTCTGGCGGCGGGGGCTACGGAGCTGGATATGGTGATTGCCCTTCCCGCTTTGAAATCGGGCGACTGGCGCACCGTGCGCCATGAGATCGAGCAGATAGTCGCCCTGTGCCATTCGGCGACCCCTGCCGCTGTGCTCAAGGTGATTATCGAGTGCTGTTACCTGACGCAGGAAGAGAAGATACAGGCAACCCGCGCGGTGGCGGAGGGCGGTGCCGACTTTGTAAAGACATCTACTGGCTTCGGTGAGGGTGGAGCCACCATCGATGATGTGAGCCTGTTGCGTTCTGCGGCTCCTCCTCCGCTGAAAGTAAAGGCGGCAGGAGGGATCCGCACCCTGAGTCTGGCGCTGGAACTGCTTCAGGCGGGTGCAGACCGCATCGGCACCAGCAGCGGGGTGACTCTGCTGCAGCAACTCGAGGAGGGGACATAGTTGCCTCCCGTCAACGTGCAGGCAATCGTTCTGCGCAGACGCCCGCTGGGTGAGGCGGACAAGGTGCTTACCCTCTTCACTCGCGAAATGGGCAAGCTCTCTGCCATCGCCAAAGGGGCACGTAAACCCACCAGTAAACTGGCGGGAGCCACCGAAACCTGTGTGCGAGCGCGGTTCCACCTTGCTCAGGGCAAGACTTTCTGGATAGTTACCCAGGCATCTGTCGAACGGGCGCGAGCGCGGTTGCATCGCTTGCTGGTCAACGCCACTGCTGCCATTTACGCCTGCGAGCTGGTGGACTGTTTGCTGGAAGAGAACGTGCCCGATGAGGAGCTGTTTGAACTGTTGTCGAACACTCTGGACGCACTGGAGACCAGCGACCATCCCATGTGGACTCTGTGTCTTCTGGAGAACGCCGTCCTGCTCCAGCAGGGATACGCTCCCGTACTGGAAACCTGCACCCGTTGCGCGAAGCCGGTAGACGGTGAGAAGATTGGCTTTCAACCCGGGTCCGGCGGCGTCTTATGCGCTTCTTGTGCCCGCGCTGAGAACCCCGTAGTGATGCTGTCGAGACTGGCGTGGCTCACCTGGCGCGTGGTGAACGCTGGCGGCGAGGCACACTTCCCGGGCGAAGCGGCAGCGGGTGAGCTGGAACGCGCGGTGCATCTGCATCTGAGGTATCATCTGGATAGAGAGATGAAAAGCACGCAGGTAATCTGGCAACTGCGACAGGAGCTGTCAGGAGGAGAGGTATGCTGAGAAGGGGTCTCGTTCATGCCATAGCCATGCTGCTTTTTTTGTTCGCCAGCATCGCTCACGCCCAGACCAGCTTCGCCGAGCGCGTGGTGGAGCATCGGCTGTCGAACGGGCTTCGCGTGCTGATCCTGCCCCGCAAACAGTCTCCCACCTGTGCGTTCTATATCCTGCACCGTGTGGGAGGCGTGGACGAGGAAAGCGGACGCACTGGCGTGACGCACCTGCTGGAACACATGCTTTTCAAGGGCACGACCACCATCGGCACGCGCGACTACGAGAAGGAGAAACCCATTTGGGACGAGATAGAACGCTTGCACGACGAGCTGGAAGCGGAACGCGCCAAAGGCGAACGCGCAGATAAACAGCGCATCGCCCAACTGCGCCAGCGCGAACAGGATCTGCTGGAACAGGTGAGCCAGTGGCTCATCCCGCAGGAGTACGACCGAATCTTCGAGCGGGCGGGCAGCCCCGGCACGAATGCATGGACATCCAATGATGTAACCGTGTACACCGTCAGCGTGCCAGCAAATCGTCTGGAGCTGGCGGCACGGATGCAGGCGGACCAGATGAGTAACCCCGTCTGGAGGCAGTTCTATCAGGAGCGCGACGTGGTGCTGGAAGAGCGTCGTCAGAGCGTGGACGATAGCCCCGAAGGTGCGCTGTGGGAGGCTTTTCTGGCAACCGCTTTTCTGGTGCATCCTTACCGCAACCCCGTGATTGGCTGGGAGTCGGACGTTTCGCGCCTGCGCACGGCAGATATCGACCGCTTTTTCCGCGCCTTCTACGCACCAAACAACACGTGGCTGGCAGTGGTGGGAGACGTAGAGCCGGAGCGGGTCATTGCGCTGTTGGAGAAATACTTCGGGAGCATTCCCGCGCAACCCCTGCCGGAAAGGCGCATTCCGGAAGAACCCCCTCAGCGAGGCGTTCGGCGCGTGGTGGTGAAGATGCCTGCGAACCCACAGATGCTGATGGGCTTCCACAAGCCCAGCGCACCCCACGATGACGATGTGGTGTTCGAGGTGATACAGGGCATTCTGACGCGGGGGCGCACCTCGCGCCTGTACCGCGAGCTGGTAGAGAAGCAGAAAATCGCGCTGAGCGTGGCTGCCTACTCCGCTCCGGGCGACCGCTACCCGAACCTTTTCGTCATCGACGCTGTACCCCGTCATCCGCACACCGTGCAGGAGCTGGAGCAAGCTATCTGGCGTGAGATAGAACGATTGCGCACCCAGCCGGTCAGCCAGGCTGAGCTGAACCGGATGCGCACATGGGCGGAGGCAGACCTCATTCGACAACTGCGTTCCAATGAGGGCATGGCGACGCAGCTGCTATGGGCGGATGCAGTGCTTGGTGACTGGCGCGAGCTGTTTCGCTTTGCGGAGCGTGTGCGCAAAGTGACCGCTCAGGACGTGATGCGTGTGGCGCGCCAGTACCTGCAGAAAGATAACTGCACCATTGCGGTGCTGCAACCCGCACCGGAGGCAGGCCGATGAGAAACGTGGCGTTTACGGTGTGGATGTTATGTCTGTCAGCGATTGCCTGCGCGCTACCTCCAGCGGGCATCGAGTATCCTCCGCTGCAGTACTCCCTGCCGAAAGCGGAGCGCATCGTCCTGCCCAACGGCATTGTGCTGTATGTGCTGGAAGACCATGACCTGCCGCTGGTAGATGTGGAGGTGCGCCTGCGAGCGGGGCGGCTGTACGAGCCCGCAGAGAAGGCAGGGCTGAGCATCGTCTTCGCACGGGCATGGCGCAACGGCGGAACAGTTGCCCGTTCGCCAGAGGCGTTCCACACGGCGATTGAGGATATGGCGGCGATACTGGACGTTGCCGATGAGGGAGATACGATGAGCATCTCCCTTTCCACACTGGCACGGGACTGGCGCAAAGGATTGAGCCTGCTGGCGGAGCTGGTGCGAACCCCGGCGTTTCGCAAGGAGCAGGTGAACCTGGCGAAGGCGCGTACGGTAGAGGAAATCCGACGGCGTAACGACGATATCGCGGGCATCGCCAGCAGGGAGTTCGCCGGACTGGTGTACGGGGTGAACCATCCGCTGGGAAGGTTACCTTCTGTGCAGACGGTGCAAAAGATTACCCGCCGTGACCTGCTGGAATGGCACCGAAGGCTGGTAACGCCCCGCAACCTATGGATTGCCGTCACGGGCGATGTCCAGCGTGATGCAGTCCTGCAGGAGATACGCCGGTTGTTGGGCAACTGGAACGGTTCCCAACCCCGATTGCCCGTCGTGCCGTTACCCAAAGAACGGAACGCCGTCACAGGCTTCATCGCGAAGCAGGCGGAGCAGGCGCACGTGCGCGTGGGGCATCTGGGAGTGCCTCGCGGTGTAGCGGAGCGCGCCGCGCTGGATGTGCTGAACTACATTCTGGGCGGCTCCTTCACCTCGCGTCTCACCCAGGAGATACGTGACCGGCGAGGGCTGGCTTACGCGGTGTGGAGCAGCTTCGCACCAGCCAACCCGGTGGGGCTATTCGTGATGGGGTGCCAGACCAAAAGCGAGTCGGCAGAAGAGGTAATCCGGCTGATGAAGGAGCAGGCGCGCCGCTTGACCGAAGAACCGCCCGGCCAGGAAGAGCTGCAGCAGGCGAAGGAGAGCCTGGTCAACTCCTTCGTCTTCCGCTTCCCAACAGCACACGATGCGGTGGTCGCGCAGATGTTACTGGAGATACACGGTCTGCCGCGCGATACCTACGACACCTACATCCAGCGAGTAGAGGCGGTTACGGCTCAGGACGTGCTTCACGCGGCGCGAAAGTACGTGCATCTTGACCGATTACATGTTCTGGTAGTGGGGGACGGCAAGAAGCTGGTAAAGCTGGCAGCACAGGCAGAACGGCTGCAGGCACGGTGAAGGGGATCAAAAGGATGGTCATAGTGGGTTTCGACCCGGGTACCGCGATTACGGGCTACGGCGTCTTGCAGCAGGAAGGGCAAAAGGTTACCGTGATGACCTTCGGTTGTATCACTACGCCTGCAAATCTCGCCGCGCCGCGCAGACTGCAACGCATCTACGAAGAGGTCTGCCGTCTGCTGGATGAGTATCAACCGGATGTGGTGGTGACGGAACGGCTGTTCTTCAACCGCAACGAGACCACTGCGCTGAGTGTGGGGCGCACGATTGGGGTGATTCTACTGGCGGCGGCGCAGCGAGGCATCGAGTGGGTAGAGTACACTCCGTTGCAGGTGAAGACGGCGGTGGTGGGCTACGGGGGCGCGGAGAAAAAGCAGATTCAGTATATGGTGACCAGACTGTTGGGACTCTCCGCGACGCCCAAGCCCGACGATGCTGCTGACGCACTGGCGGTTGCATTGTGCCATGCGCACAGCGCATGGGCGAAGGGACTGGAAGCGCGTGGGAGGTGACCCGCAATGGACGTATTGCGCGTGCTGATCTGGGTGCTGGGTGGACTGGTCATCGTGATGCTGGTGTGGCGAGTGGTAAGGCTGGCGCGACTGCTGGAGAAGCGTATCGAGGAGTACGATGAAAAGGAGCGGTCGGAAGTGGAACGCAATCTGTTTGCCGAGCTGTCGGAACTGTATGCTCAGGAACCCCCCAAAAGAGGCGACGGCAAACCGCCGCGCTCATAAGAAGCCATCTGCAGCACCGACCGTTGCATATCCTTCCACATCTCCTCGACGGTCACGCACTGGTAGCCTCGCCGACGCATTTCCGCGACAAACTCGGGAAGCACCTGCACCGTCTGCGGGACTTTCTCGTGCAGCAGGATGATACTGCCCGGTCTTGCGTGCGCGAACAGCCGCTGTCTGAGCGTTTCTACCGGAGGGCGTTCATAATCGGCAGGGTCGTCTGTCCACATGACCGTGACGTAGCCACCGAACTGGGCAACCTGCCGCACGGCATGGTTGGTCATGCCGCCCGGTGGACGCACGAAGCGCGGGACGCGTCTTGTGGCGCGCCATATCGCTGCTGCGCCCGCCTCTATCTCTTCATGGACAATCCCCAGAGGCATCTGGCTCAGGCGCAGGTGGTTGTACGTGTGGTTTTCCACCCCATGCCCGTCTTCCACCATCTGGCGTACCAGCTCGGGGTAACGGTCCACGTTCCTGCCAACCACGAAAAAGGTGGCGCGTACATGGAGCTGGCGCAGGGTCTTCAGAAGAACAGGCGTGTGATAAGGATGGGGTCCGTCATCAAAGGTGAGGGCAATCCATTTGCGTGCGGGGTTGCCATGATACATTTTGTAAGTGCGAAACTGGTCGAGCATCTGCTGGACATCGTAGGGAACGCCGTCGCTCGCGGATGGCTCCACAGGCTGATGCAGCTGCCTCCACCAAAGCCCGGCGACGGCAACCGCGAGCACCACATTCAGCGCCCCTATGATAGCGGCAGTCCATCTCATGAGCTTCTTCTAGATTTCATTTTACCATACAAGATTCGAGGACAGGGGCATACCGTATGCGAGGATTGTTCGGTTGTATTTTGTGAAATGGAAAGGAAACAATGCGTTCGGTAGTGAACCTTTATAATGCAAGAGTAACCTTCTTCCTGGACTAGCCGTGGGAGTTCTTCGTGGGGGATTGAACCGGTCACTTCTCTCAGCAGACGGTGGACGATGGTCACTTGCCCCATTATTGAGGGAGGCGAACCAAATGCAAGTCTCGGAAACCTTATGGCGACAGCGTGTGCAGGCTATCTTGCGCAGGTCGGGCGTAAAGTATGACGATATTGAGGATTTATGCCAGGAAGTTGCGATTTCCTATTTTCAAGTGCGCGGGGTAGCACCTTGGGATGATACCCCGCTGCAGATTCACCTGCTCTCGCGTCTTCTAAAGGCGGCTCTATCTGACTACTATGCTGATATGCGGGCGCGTTCGTTCTTGCAGCGGTACGTGGAGCAGGTTCCGTTGCCTGCAACGGGGCCTAGCGGCATCCTCGAGGTGGAGATAGCAGACTTGTTACAGCATCTGTCCCATGAGCAGAGAACAATTATCGTGATGAAGGTGCTTGAGGGTTACACGTTTGCCGAAATAGGCAAACTTCTCTCTTGCAACGAGAATACAGTCAAGACACGCTACTACAGAACTATTGCAAGTTTGCGCAAGGATTTGCATACTTGTGAAACTATTGAAACTATTTTGGCTTCACGGGAGATTAATAATACGGAAAACAAAACCAAGGAGGTGCATGATCATGCTTCGCCTGGTGCTGACAAGAGCGATACTTCTCCTTATGGTAGTTGCGGGGGGATTCCTCTTCTGGCAGGGACGGCGATCTACCGGAACTACACATTTAGCGAGGGATGTAGCGGCACAGCCAGCATGTCTGTGGTAAACGACCCATTTAGGTGGGCGATGAGCCTCATCATGCCGACGTACATAATTATCACTTGCCCACCGGGCGGTTCTGATTATCGAACGGATGATACTTGGTGACAGCGCGTAGTCAATAGTGACTGCGACGGCTGGTGGGGCAGTAGGGCAGACTATCTCAGGAAACGCAACAAATGCTGGTGGGTGATGGACAACTACTTTCTTGTTACTTGCGGACAATGGCAACCATGGGACTGCTGTTACGAGCAGGAAGCGACGCCTGAACCTCCATGTCCACGTAGCCGGTCCCAAATCTATTGTACGCCGGTAACACCGGAGCAATGTCCGTAGGTTCGAAGGAGGGGAGTGGCAAAATGCTCACGGCAAGGGAGCCATCGCGTATCTTGGAAGGCGGTCTGTGCGCGCTGGTTGCCGGTATGGTCGGCCAGTACGCCGGATATGTGGTGTTCCGGCTGTTCCAGTTGTTCCGTGATTGGGTGGCTTCGGAGCTCTTTAACCAGCCACGCGCCTTGGTGGGGATGCCAGTGAGTTTCGTCTTTGTTCCCCCTCCCCATATTTGGAATAAAGCAGCTGTCGTGGGAGCTGTGATCGGCTTGGTTGCCTACTGGATACATACGTCCACCCAAGATGCCCGAATACGAACAAAGAGGCGGCGTGGCTTTAATTTCGTTGTTACTGGAATCGGTGTCGTTGTGGGGCGCGGAGTGAACTTTGTCGCGGATTGGAGTATTTTGGTGATGGCTCTGGATGACATCGTGTCCCTGCTAAGCGCTTTATGGGTGACGTGGCAGCTTGTTGCTCTTTCTGACATGCTGGCACAGAGGTTGCGCCAATGATTACAAAGAAAGCATTTACACTGTTGGAACTGCTTGTCGTGCTGGCAATCATCGTTGTGCTGGTTGCTCTGCTACTACCAGCACTGACCGCAGTGCGGAAACGCTCGCTTACCGTTTCGTGCATCAACAATCTACATCAGCTTCATCTCGCCTGGAGCATGTATCGCGAGGACCACGAAGATACCTATCCTGCAAGCATCGTGCAGATATTCCCCTACGTGCGCAACAAACAGGTGTTCACGTGTCCCCTCGACCATTTCGCCGGGGCATCCCCACATGCAACGAAGCGGTTGTCTGCGCCCGTGAGCTATTTTTACCTCTTGAGTGATGACATCAACTCGGCTAAGAATATCGAGATATTGCGCCGACACGACCCCCATCACGGTGTATTCTACTGCGTGCTACACGGCACGCCATGCGGGGGGCGGCTGTATGCCAAAAACTCCTTCGAGGGGGACGTGTTGCTAGTGCGTACTGACGGCGCAGTACGCACGAAGAAAGTCGGCCTCCGGTGTTTTCGGCTTTCGGATGGTACTTATCTTATCATTCGCCCACCCTGGGACCTCATCAGCGACCTGTCCTGTCCCAAGGAACTTCCATCAATGTTTTGTGGCATGCCGGACGACGAGGCGACAGAAGTCGATTGTCCATGCGGGCGGCCGTATCGATAGGAATGTACTCTCCTGCACCACGCCGATTATTGTAGGAAACCCCTGCGTTCGCATCTAACATCGATGCGTCACACCACATCATCAGGAGGACAGACGTGTCGAAGTTTCGGGTTGGATTCATTGGCACGGGGCGTAAACCGGAGCGTGCCGGTCCCTTGGGGTTCGCAATGGCGTATGCCCATGCAGACGCCTACCAACTGATTTCCGATTGCGAACTGGTGGCGTGTGCGGACATCGTGGAAGAGAACGCGCGTGCTTTTGCTGCCGCCTACGGTATCACCAGAGTCTACACCAGCCACAGGGAGATGCTGGAGAAAGAACAGCTGGACATCGTGAGCATCTGTACCTGGCCCATGACGCACGCCGAGCTGGTGATCGACTGCGCGGTAGCGGGAGTGAAAGCCATCCACTGCGAGAAGCCGATGGACTACACGTGGGGCGCGGCACGGCTGATGGCGCAGGAGTGCGAACGGCGTGGCGTGCGGCTGACCTTCAACCACCAGCGGCGCTTTGGCAAACCCTTCCGCATGGCGAAACAGCTCCTGGACGAAGGCGTGGTCGGGCGGCTGGTCAGTGTGGAGTTCGGGGCGGGTAACCTGTATGACTATGGCACACATAACTTCGACATGTGCAACTACTTCAATAACGAGACTCTGGCGGAGTGGGTCATCGCCCAGATAGACTACCGCACGGAGAACCTTATCTTTGGCACGCACAACGAGAATCAGGCGTTTGCCCAGTGGAAGTACCGCAACGGCGTTTGGGGCATGGCATCCACGGGCATTGGTGCTGGCTTTGTGGGCGCACATCACCGCATTATCGGCAGCGAAGGAGTTATTGAACTGGGCAGCATGGAGCCGGGCGCGCCAGCGTTGCGCTACCGCCGCTTCGGAAGGGGCGAATGGGAGACTGTCGATTGCGGTAACGAGGATATGCACGGTCCGGGCTTCATCGAGCGTGCGATTGCGGACATCGTTGCTGCCCTGCGCGAAGGGCGCGAGTCCGAGTTGTGCGCCCGCAACGCGCTCAACGCCACCGAGATTATCTTCGCCTGCTACGAGTCGGTGCGACGACGTGGGCGGGTGGACCTGCCGCTCACCATCACCGACAACCCGCTGGTGCACCTGATAGAACGGGGGGAGATAAGACCACAACCTAGGCAGTAGGTGATGAAGCCTGTGGTGACAGGGGCGGATTCCTCCGCCCCTTAACTGAATGGCGCCTCAGACTATTGACCTTGCAATGCCCGTGCTACCCGCGCGATGGCATCGCCCAACTCGAGCCGCGCCTTCTGCAGGTCAGCATTCGTGCAGTTCACTTCTCCCAAGCCAAGCCCTCTCGGTGTGTGTGGCCAGGGAATCATCTGCTCCACCCTAGAAAGCGTCTGCTCGCCTTCTGAGGCTGCTTGCCGCACCCGTTGCGCCCACGCGCTCTTCTTGCCACGAACCATGCGGCGCGCGTAGGCAATTGTGTTGCGAAGGGTATACAGGTAGCAATAGTCTTGCACCCCTTCTCGAAGCGCTTCCCACTGTATTGTCGGGATAATGCCTGCGATACTGGCGGGGTCATTCGGGCGCGTGAATAGGGGATAAAGCGTGCACTGGTCCTTTGGTTCGACGCTGTTGACCTGAAAGCCGTCGAAGTCGTTGAAGGGGTCAAGATGGGGACGTAAAAACGTCCAGGACACCTGCCCATCCGCTTTGGTCTTCCAGAATAGCCAGCCTGCTAAGTACCGGTTCGGCAGCATCCGTCCTTCCTGGAACAGGTAGCACCCGCTGCCGTACCAGTAGAACTGTTGCTGGCCTCTTCGGCACTGTCTGCGTGCCCACTCTGCGCCGTTGGGAAGGTTAATGACGTCGGTCGCGAAGCAAGGGTGGGTCAACCATCGCGCTGCAGCAAGGTATGCATCTCGGGCAACGGTGACGTAAGTGCGTGCGCCACCTTCACGCCAGTTCCGATACTGCTCGATGGCGCGGACGTTATCTGCCGTCGGCTCGTCCCATGCATAAAACAGCCAGTCCATGCCATGTGGCTCGAGCGTCTTCACCACCGTTCGCGCGATGTTCTGCATGGCTTCCCGTAAAGGCTGGGGCCACTCGCGGTTCAGGTCTGCCTGGATGCCCAGCTGCGCGACAACCTGTTCTTCGATGAAGGTGCCGATGGTGTGCGGTCCGCGCAGACCCGCCTGTTGGAGCAGCCGATGCCACCGCAACAAGGGCTCGGGATTGTAACGAACGACTCCCTGCGCGAGCGCCGAGATGTCTATCTCACCAATAGGCAGCTCGGTCAATCCATCGATGCCGTACTCCTGCATGTGCTTTAAGACGGCGAGCAGCTGCTCATCGGACATCTGTCCCAGCAGATAACTATCGCTATACATCAGCCAGCGTTTGTCGGGTGGTTTCTGCAGGCGGAAGGGGTACACCGTTATCCGTAACGGAAGGTGGAGAGGCTGCTTCTGTGCGGAACGGATTACCACGTCGACCGTGTATTGCCCGTCGCTAACGTCTTGCGATGCGGTTACCCGTAGCCAGAACAGGCAGGTTTCGGCCTGGGGCACGTTCAGGTCGCGCCACTCGAGAATGCCTCCGGCTGCAGGGAACTGCGCGCGTCCGCCCTCCATCTGAAGCAACAGTTCCGGAATAATGTAGTATCGCCCGCTTTTCCAGTCGTAGCGTTGCGCCCAGAAATGCGCATAGTACGGGCTGACTGTGATGCCGTTTTGAGAACCAGCCACTTCCACCTGCACCCGCTGCAGTGGCTCCAGCGCATATATGGCAAACCACACGCCGGTTGTTTCTCCCTTTGCCAGGAAGCAGGTGAGCTCGCGGACACGCTCATTCTCACGCGGTCGGCTCCACGGTCGGATGTCGTAGGTTTCGGGGCGTGTGAAGGGGATAAACCCCGACGCTTGCTCCTCAATGGTTGGCGCACAGGGCTGCCAATCTTCCTGAGGATGTTCTACCTCTGAGAAGGTAAGACCAGCGTCTACCCCGGTGTAGCGTGTTCGGTGTAACTCGACGGACTGCTCGTCAGCCAACGTCTGTGTCATCAGCACGAGACCTCCCCAAACGATGAGATAGGCGAAGCACATCTTTCACCGTCCCTCCCGTGTGGGATGTGGATACGCTGTTTGCTGGCCGGTTTCCTGCTCCGTTGCTTGACGCCAACGCGCGGGCGAGTTTATGATGAATGCAGCAGAAGAGACTTGCTGGAGGCGTTGAGATGCCCGCACTGCAAGCACGAGTGACATTGTACGCAGAAAGACCCGCCGGGAAAGTGAACCGGTGGGTGTTCGGCAACAATATGCTGGGTTACCAGAAGGGAGCATGGCCCTGGGCGGAGCCGGTCTATCACGATAGAGGGGCAGGTATCTGGAACCCGGAGCGCAGGCGTCCTGTACCTGAGATGGTCGCGCTGGCGAAGAACATCGGCTTGAGCGTGGCGCGCTATCCGGGCGGCTGCGGCGTGCATCTGTTTGACTGGAAGAAAACGGTAGGACCTCTGGAGAGCCGCCCAGAACAACAGTTCGGCTTGCCAGAATTTCTGCTTTGCTGTCAGGCGATGGGGGCGGTACCGCTCATCACCCTTGCCGACTACTACGGCACGGCGCAGGATGCCGCCGATTTGGTAGAGTATCTCAATGCCCCTGCCAGACCGGGGAAACCATGGGCGCAACTGCGGGCAAAGGATGGGCATCCGGGCTCGTGGGATGTGCGGTGGTTCGAGTACGGCAACGAGACCGAACACGGAGACCACCGGGAGCGAAAGATGTCGCCCACCGGGTACGCGCAGAACTATCTGCAGTACCGCAGGGCGATGAAGGCAGTGGATGAGCGTATCAGGCTTGGGGCGGTGGTGGCTACGGGCTTCCCGCGACTGGACGAGTGGGCGCGTCCCGTGTTGCAGATTATCGGCAGGGAGGTGGATTTCGTCATCCACCACAGCTACATCCCCCTGTACTCGCGCGAAGATGGGATACCCGATGCGGAGGAGCTCTTCGCTCTCGCGTTCGCCAGCCCCGACCAGATTCAGGCGTATTACGACGACCTGCGCCGCCTGCTACGCGAGACCACCGGCAGAGACAACGTGCCCATCGCCGTCACCGAGTTCAACGGGCATTTCGTTCAGGAGAAGCCCGTGCCGTATCGGCACACTCTGGGCAACGCGGTGCTGAACGCCGAGATGCTGCGGGTGTTCCTGAACCCGAAAAACCGTATCCTGATGGCGAACTTCTGGCAGTTCAGCAACGAGTACTGGGGAATGGTGAAAGGCTACACGCATCTGGGCGAGCGGCTGGTAAAGCGTCCGCAATACTATCCGTTCGAGCTGTACCACCACCATTTCGGGGACGAACTGATACGGGTAGAGGTGGACAGTCCCCGATTTGAAGTGGATGGCGGATACGGGGTTATGCCGGCCCAAGGCAGGGGGCATCGTGGGGGACCGGTCGGCAAGCCGCTGGAGTCAGCCGGCGACTGGCGCATCACCCCAGTGCAGGGTGTGGTGCAGCGACTGGAAGGCGGGGTGCTGGCGGTGGAGTTCACAGGCGACGAGGACATCAACTACTATCACGCGCGGCTCGTGTTGCCTGCCAAACCCAACACGCTGTACCGCCTGCGGGGCTGGGTGAAAACGGAGTGGCTGACGTCGAGTCGCGGCGCGTGTTTCCAGATTGGCGACGCACGCGGCTGGCTGGCAACTCGCTCCGCCGCGATTACCCCCGAAGTCACCGGCACGCACGACTGGACGCTGGTGGAGGTAGACTATCGCACGCTTGCCGACACCCGCGAGGTAGAAGTGCTGGCGCGTCGGCTGGAGGGAGGGGGAGCGGTTACAGGGAAGGCGTGGTATCGGGGAGTGCAGATACAGGAGATGTTGCCGCGTGCTTTCCCTGCCGTGCCTTACCTGTCCGCTATCGCCAGCCGACGGGGGCGCGGTACGGTGTACGCGATGCTAATGAACAAGCACCTGCGCCTGCCTTTGAAAGTGGAGGTTCGAGTAGAGGGATTCGCGCCGCGTGGAGCAATGCTCTGGGTGCTGAGCGGCGAGCGCGTAGACGCCACCAACGAGAGCAATCCCAATGCGGTGCGGGTAGTTCGCGTGTCTTTGGGGAAGGTGGGCAGGACGTTCACCGTGGAGTTACCACCGCACTCAATGGCGGCGCTCAGCGTGTCTTCAGCACGAGAAACGTAGGGGCAGACCTTGTGTCTGCCCTATCATCGCTAGCCCCATGCCCCCGCATAGCGATACGGGTTGCCAGTGCTGCCCCACTGCGCCACTGGGTTGCCTCTAATGCCCACCAGCAGACCGTATCCTGACGGTTAGAAGCACAAAAGCCCTGCCCGTGTGCGTCGCGGCACACAGCAGCAGGGCGAACAACACAGTCCACCCACACGCGAGCCTACTGCCCTTCTTTCTGCTCTTCCCGTGTTTGACCGTAGGTAGGCGGCGTTTGCTGGGTGTCCTGCTGGTTAATCGTGGCTGGCGGCGCGCCAGGGGGAGGACCCGGCTTGTCCGCGCAGCTGCTCAGCACTGTCGCAGTCAGGAGGGTCACCGTCAAAACCAGTATTTTCGGTGAGGGCAAGCTCATCGGGTATTCTCCTGCTTATGGCCATCGCTGGTCGTCGGTTAACTGTCCATCGCGCCATAGCCGTGCCATCGGCGGGCTGATGGCAAAGCGTCCTTCATAGGTCTTGAACCACTCATAGCGGTACCACTTGGCGTGTCCGTCGGCGAAGGTGCAGTTGATGCCGCCGTTGTGTCGCCCCGACAGGTGGTCGAACACCTCGTTCCACGTGGTGCCGCCTGGCTCGATATAGGAGGCATTGTTCGGGCTATACGGGTTGGTGTCGGGTGGCACATCTTCAGACCCGCTGCGCGACTCGGCGATGATAATCAGGTCGGCGGTGGTCTCCCATTGCGCCTCGTTGTGCTCATAGCCGCTGTAGCTGGTGCGGTAGTAGCCGTAGTTGGCAATCAGCTCTTCGTTCTTCGAGTAGTTGCCGTAGATGATGGGCGCGGGCTTCGAGCATCCTCGCGCGGTGCGCACGTTGGCCGGCACATTGCCGGGGAAGGTGCCAACCAGCTTCACGTACGGAGGGTCGTCGCCCCAGGTGTAGCAGTTGTCGTCGGCGGTAAACTCAATCATCTGCGGTTTGGGCGCTGCGGACTGCGGGCAGACGAAAATGTCCCAGCTCTTGATGTAGGGCTGCAGGGGGATGTGCCACTCCCACCAGTTGAACACGAAGTAGCCGTCGTAGTCCTGCGCGTACATGCGCATGGCGGTACCCAGCTGGCGGGTGTTGCTGAGGCAGCTCGCCGCGCGTGCCTTCGCGCGCGCCTGTGAGAAGACAGGGAACAGGATGGCTGCCAGTATCGCGATAATCGCGATGACCACCAGCAGCTCGATCAGGGTAAAGGCGTTGCGTTTCATGACATGTCCTCCTTATCAGGTTCGCTGCCTTTATCCTACTTCAGGCAAGTTAAGCAGATGTTACAGAAGTGTTAAAGGTTTGTTAAGCGACGCAAGGGGTACGGAACAACCAGACGGAGGTGTCAGGGATGATTCGGCGAGATATCGAGCCGTTGCTGGAGCTCCGCGAAAACGAACTGGTACATCACGGGCTGGTGAAGCAACAGGAAGCCCTGCTGGATTACGCCCAGCGCCACGATTACGAAGGCATTTACGACCTGTACAGTCAGGCGGTGGGTTCCGCCGTGCTGATACCGGTCTGGGATGAGAACGCGCATCGCTATTACCTGATGACGCGCCTGAGCGAGGTGCAGTGGCTGCAGCGTGAAGAGGACGAGGCTGTCATCCTGTGGGATTTCCCCAACGAGGCGGTGGTCGTTATACGCCTGCAGGATGGTCACTTCAACACGCGCGTCTCTGCCAGCACCATGGAGTGCGAAGAGGCGATGCCTGTGAGTGCGGTTGCCTGAGCCTGTCGCCCCTCTCCCACACGGCGGGAGAGGGGCGCGGGAATGAGGGTTCACATCACATCGTGACCGCCAGGATTACACCGTTGGTAGCCCCATCGCCTTCAGCCATGTCTGCAGTTTGGCGATGCGCTCGTGGTCGCGCGCGGGGAGGGCAAGTGGTCGCCCACGGCAATCCACAATCAAGCCCACCACACCGCCTTCTGCGGTAACGGTTAACGGTTTGCCTCTACCTGCTCCGACGTCGAAAGCGCGGGTCGGGCGTATCTCCACCTCTATCTTCTCGCCCTCGTTCAGCGGGAAGACGCGCAGCTCGCCGAAACGCAGTTGATGGGTTTCGCCTCCGATGCGGAGAGTGCATACCTCGTCGCCGTCTTTGGTGGTCCCTGCGGGGGCGATACACGTGCCCAGAATCACCAGACAGTCGCGCTCGAAGACCTCCGTCGCCGCTTCGGGGTGGATTTGGGACAACACGCCCAGCTGCGGCATCATGAAGATGGAGTCCACCGTGAGCATGGTGACCCCTTCGGGCTGGTAAGCGTCCATCATCATGAGAGCAGCCTGCGCCCGCCGCGGAGCATGGCTCAGCACACCGCCACTGCCCACCAGCATGTTCAGTTCCATCATGTTGACCAGCGTCTTGCCTGTGTCTTCCTGGCTCAGCGCCTCGCCGATGGTACGCTGCTGCTGAATACCTTTCAGTCCGCGAGCCAGCGATTTATGGTGTTCGAAGGCGAGACGCAAGGCTTCCCGTGCCACAGCCTGCTCCACATACAGGTCTTCCAGCGTTTGCGGGATGGTGGTGGGACGAATCATCTTGTTGCGCAGGCGGTTACGCAGGTCGCGCTCGTCCATCTCGAAGGGAAGCCACCGACGGATGTTTGGCACGCCCGTTTCCACCAGCACATTGCAGATAGAGTAGCTCATGCCGAGGTTTGCGCTCACCGTGCGGTTGTAGATGCCGTTGAACACCGAGAAGACGTCGGTGGTCGCGCCGCCGATGTCCACCCCAAGGATGTTGATACCGCGCATTTCTGCGATGGTCTGCATGATTTTGCCCACGGCGTTGGGAGTGGACATGATGTCCGCACTCGTCCAGCTGAGCAGTTTGCTGTAACCGGGCGCCTGTTGCATCACGTGTTCGAGGAACAGCTCGTGGATGGCTTCGCGGGCAGGCCCCAGATTCTCGCGTTCCAGAGTGGGGCGCAGGTTATCCACGATGCGCAGGTCTACCTTGCCGTCCAGCAGCTGTTTCACCGGGTCGCGAGCGTCTTTGTTGCCTGCGAAGATAACAGGTAAACGCATGCCGCCCAGCCGCGGGCGCGGGTCTGCCGCCACCAGCATCTCCGCCAGCTCAACCAGATGGGTCACCGTGCCTCCATCGGTTCCACCGGACATCAGAATCATGTCGGGGCGCAGCTGCCGGATACGCTGTACTTTTTCGTAGTCCTTGCGCCCGTCATCGACGGCAATCACATCCATGATAATCGCGCCCGCACCCAGCGCGGCACGTTGCGCGCTTTCCGCCGACATGACCTTTACCACGCCGGCAACGGTCATCTGTAGACCGCCACCCGCGCTGGAGGTGGACAGGTAAGCATCCACACCGGTGCACTCGTCTATTTGGGGCGTGAGTATTCTGCCATCGCGGATGAAGGTTCTTCCCGTGAGCTCCTCCAGCTCGCGCACCGCGTTCAGCACACCAACCGTGACGTCATCGAAGGGGGCTTCGACGGTGGTGGGGGCTTCACCTCGGGCAATCAGGCGATAGCCCTCCGGTTTTTTCTCGATCAGTATCGCTTTTGTCGTGGTACTCCCGCAGTCTGTTGCAAGGATAGAACGGATTTCCGGCATATCAAACGCTACTCCTGAACCAGGGTGGTCTTTAGGAAACCATCAGAATCCAACGGTAATAATATCCCAATATTGTGCGGAAGTCAAATGCGCTGCGGAGTGGGCAGGTGTGTCTTTTTCTGGGAACATGCGCCGATGTTGTGATATAATGGGTAGGGAATACGAGCCGTTGTCTTATAAGTGCCGGGAGTTTTGAATGGAATTAGCGGGCTGGTTGACAGGTAGCCTGATTCTCCTGCCTGTGTTTGCAGGCGTGCTGTGTTACATCACTTCCTCGCATCCTGTGCGAAATGCGCTTATTCTGCTCACCTCTCTTCTTTTGATTACCCTCACGTTGCTGGCTTTTGCACTCGGCACGCTGGAGTACAGCCCGGGTTCCCATATCTGGCACGTTATCGTGACTCTGGCTGATGTCTTGCTGCTGGTTGTGTTTTTCCTGTATGGGTGGAAGCGGAAGAACCTGCTCATCATGGGGCTTGTGCTCCTGCAAGCGGTGTTGCTGGCTTATCTGGAACTGGGGCTGAAGGCATCTGCAGATGTGCGTCCGCTATTCGCCACCGACTGGCTCACCATTACGATGTTATTGATTGTCGGTATCATCGGTTCGGCGGTAGTCATTTACAGTATTCCTTATATGGCGGAGCACGAGGAGCACCTGCATCTGGCAAAGAGCAGACAGCCACGCTTTTTCCTGCTTTTGCTGGTGTTTCTGGGCGCGATGAACGGTCTGTTGCTGGCGAACAGTCTTTACTGGCTTTTCTTCTTCTGGGAGGTCACCACGCTGTGCTGTTTCTTGCTCATTGCCCATGACGATACCGAACAGGCATGGGAGAGCGCGTATCGGGCGTTGTGGATGAACCTGATCGGCGGAGCCAGCCTGTTGCTGGCAATGGTGTTGATTTACCATCAGGTACACACGCTGTCCATGCGCGAAATCGTGGAGGGGCACGTCGGTTCGGCGGGGGTGGTACTTCCTATTGCCTTCCTGTGCCTCTCGGGGTTTACTAAGTCAGCACAGATGCCGTTCCATGGGTGGCTTTTAGGGGCAATGGTGGCACCCACGCCGGTCTCTGCACTGCTGCACTCCAGCACGATGGTCAAGGCAGGAGTGTACCTGGTGGTGCGCTTTGCTCCCGCCTTTCGGGATACCTATCCGGGTTATCTGGTGGCACTGATTGGCGGTTTCACCTTCGTGGCAGCGGCGATGCTGGCTATCAGTCAGCAGAACGCCAAGCGTGTGCTGGCGTATTCCACCGTCTCGAATCTCGGCTTGATTATCGCCTGCGCCGGGTTGAATACCTCGATGGCGCTGTCGGCGGCGGTCATGCTGATTATCTTCCATGCCATCTCGAAGGCTTTGCTATTCATGGCTGCTGGCGTCATCGAGAGCGGCATCGGAAGCCGTGACATCGAGCAGATGGAAGGGCTTTTCGCCAAGATGCCGCTGACCACATTGGTGACGGTTATCGGCATTGCCTCGATGCTGTTGCCTCCCTTTGGGGTGCTGATAGCCAAATGGGCGGCTATCGAGTCGTCCGTGAAGTTACCGGTGGCAACGGTGATGTTCGTCATCGGCAGCACCTTCACGGTGATGTTCTGGACGAAGTGGGTGGGCAAGCTGTTAAGCGTTTCACCTGGCAATCCGCCGCTGCGGGTCGAGCGATTGCATCCGTTGTACGGGGGCACGCTTCTTTTGCTGACGGTGGGCGCGATGGTGTTCAGCCTGCTGGTGGCTGAGGTGTTGAATCGGCTGGTGGTTCCTGCGGTGGCGCGTTACTACGGCAGCGCGGGGTTCTCCTCCGATTTGCCGGTGGCGACCGAAGCGGGATGGTTTCCGGTACTGCTTCTCTTTGCAGTGCTGGTGCTGGCGGTGATGCTGCCCCTGCTGTTCATTCGCGTACGCCGCAGCGAGGTGGCACCGCCATACCTATGTGGTGAACACGTGGAGGAGGTTCCGGATGTACGCTTCCGCTCCGCAGGTGACGAGATGGAGGAAGTGGTGGTGGGGGGACACTACTTCGAGTACTTCTTCGGCGAGTCCCGCCATAGCCGCTGGATCAACGCGGTTTCTGTGGCACTCATTCTCGCGATGTTTGGGGTGGCTGTGCTTTGATCGACTGGTATACACCGCTGGTTATTCTGGGAACGCTGGTTGTCGCCCCGCTGGTGGGGGGCTTGTTGATGGGAATAGACCGCAAGCTGAGCGCACGCATGCAGGGTCGGGTCGGACCTCCTGTCGTGCAGCCATTCTATGACCTCATCAAGCTTTTTTCTAAGGACGCGCTGGTTTCCACGAAGATGCAGCTGGTGAGCGTTTACCTGTATCTCACCTCGGTGGTGCTCAGCGTGGTGATGCTGGTGCTGGGGCAGGACCTACTGGTGCTGCTGTTTGTGCTGGCGCTGGGCAGTGTGTCGTTGATACTTGGTGCGTTCAGCGTGCGTTCACCGTACAGTCAGCTGGGGGCATACCGCGAGCTGCTTTTACTGCTGAGCTACGAGCCCCTCCTTGCGCTATTTGTGGTGGGGGTGTATCTGGCGACAGGCAGTTTCATGGTGCGCGACATCTTCAAGATGGAACAGCCGTTGCTGTTGACACTGCCGCTGTTTGCGGTGACCCAGATACTGGTGCTGGCGATGAAGATGAACAAGTCGCCGTTCGATATCTCCTCGTCCCATCACGCGCATCAGGAGATTGTACGCGGAATCCTCACCGAGTTCTCGGGACCCTATCTGGGGGTTATCGAGCTGACGCACTGGTACGAGCTGGTGCTGCTGCTGGGCATGACGGCACTGCTCTGGGCGAATAATCTGTGGGTGGGGGCGGCTCTGGCGTTAGGCAGTTATTTCGTGGTGATAGTGATAGACAGCATCACTGCCCGCATGACGTGGCGCTGGACGCTGCGCGTGGGGTGGGGGATAGGTATCCCCCTGGCGGTGATTAACCTGATGATGGTGTATTTGGGGCGATTTTAAGCCCACCCCCATTGCGTTGCCTCATGCAGCCGCCGCAGTACCTGTTCGCGCGTGGCAACGCCCGTGGTGCCAATCTGCTGCACCGTGATAGATGCCACCAGCTGCCCGACCTGTGCCGCTTCCACCAGATTGGCGCCGCTGCACAACGCGCTCACCGTGCCTGCGGAGGTACTGTCACCAGCCCCCACGATGTCTATTTCGCCCTTTACCGGTACGGCGGGCACGTGAGTGACGTTTTCTCCATCTATCACCAGTACGCCCTGCTCGCCCACTGTGAGAAACACGGGCTTGCCGGTGCGCTTCGAGAGTTTCACCCCGACCTCACGCGCCTGCTCGATGGTGCAGGTTCCTTCCCAATCAGGCCGGAAGACGCGCATCGCCTCGCGCTGGTTGGGCTTGATAAAGAGACTGTGGTACTCGCCGATGCGTGCGCGCGAGTCGGCGAAGAAGACTTTCTGCGAATACTGCCTCGCCAGACGACACACCTCTTCGCGCACCCGGTCGGTCACCACCCCGCAGTTACGCTCTTCCACCTGGTCTGCCACGATGACGCCATCCATCTCCGGCACCATACCACGCAGCAGCGAAAGTAAACGCTCTTCCCACTCCGGCTGCAGGGGTGTGCGGTTCTTGATGTCCAGTCGGTTCATCTCGTGCACCGTGCCATCTCGCTCGCGCACCATCGGTTTGGTGTACGTCGGGGTGAAGCGGGTGGGATGTTGCAGCACACCGTCCACGTTCACGCCACGCACACGCAGCTCGTGCAGCAGGTCGTGACCGAGACCATCCTGCCCGATGACGGTCAGCGCGTAGGTCTGCACTTCCAGTGCACGCAGGTTATTGGCAACGGTACCGCCCGCGCCCGGGCTGTTGCGTATCTCCACGACCTGATACGCCTCCAGCCCCGTTTCAAGCGACACCTCGCTGAGCGCGCGGTCGATAATCAGGTAATGGTCGAGGAAGAAGTCCCCCACAATCAGCACCTTCTGATCGGGGAAGCGACTGAGTATCTGCCGCAATCGCTCTTCGGTCATGCGTTATCCTCCAGATGGCGCAGGATGCGGTGATACAGGTTGGGTATCGTGACCCGATGGTCGCCACAGAAGTAAAAGCTCTCGCCGCCGTCCGCAACAGTGCGCACCAGAATGGTTTTCCACGGGCGGTAGTAATAGCGCGGGTCGGTTTTGGGTGCTTCCTGATGGATGTCACCTTCCAGCGGAATGAGGTCAAATACCGCTGTGGTAAAGTGCCTGATCTCCCGTCCCTCCTGATGCGCCACATTGCGCGCCATCGACAACGCCTTGAGGTACACTTCCGGCGCCATCACCGCCGACCCGAACGCCATCATCACCCCACCCTCCAGTTGCGACACCGTGTGCGCGAAGACCAGAAAATCGGTGTAGGACGCCGCCCCCAGCGCCGCGCCGTCGCAGTTGGGATGCTCGTGGATGATGTCGTAGCCGATGCCGATGTGGACGGTGACAGGTACGCGCAGGCGATAACCCGCCGCCAGCACGCTAATGTCCTTGTGGGGGAAGTCGCCGTCGGCAATCATGCGCCCAATCGCCTCGCCGAAGCCGATGCCTTCGCGGTAGGCGTCTTTGGCAGCCTCGTTGATTCGCCCTGTCTCCTCCCACAAGCCGAACTGCCCCAGCCGAATGTAGTGGGCGACGCTCTCGGTGGTCTTGCCGATAAGGGCGAGTTCGAAGTCGTGGATGGGTCCTGCCCCGTTCATGGCGATGTGCGTCAGGATGCCTCGCTCCATCAGGTCAATCAAGAAGCGACTCACCCCAGCGCGGATGACATGCGCACCCATCATCAGGATGACCGGTCTCCCGCGGCGGCGGGCAGAGGCCACGCGCTGTGCCAGCGTGTCAAAGCCGGGCGCGTCGTAGGCAGGAACTGGGTCATCCAGCGCGTAGAACGAATCGAGCGATAAATCATGCACCCGCTCGGCGAGCGGGCGCAACTTCAGCTGCGAACGGTCAAAGGTCGGATAGGGCACGGTGATACGCTGAACCTCCTTGCGTGCGCTATTCTACCACGTCCGTTGTGGCACTGCAAGGGGGAGAACGCCGATGGCATTTTGCACGATTCGCACACCCGATAGTCCTATCGACGCGACCTTTTCGCGTCTGAGCGGTTTTCTGCAACGCTACAAGGTCACTGCCGACCGCGCCGAAAGCTGGGCGCCGGGCGTCTGCGGCTATGGTATCGACGAACAGTGCCCGGCGGCGCAGGACCCGCGCGATAACCGCTGGCTGGTGTGGGCGGCACGGTACATCGAACCCGATGACGAGTTTCTCTCGCAGACGACGCGCACCATCCTGTCAGCGGCTTTCACGCCCGACGGGGTGGAGCAACGCCACCTCGCCGCCCCGCACGCGGATGACTATCATCACTACTATATCTGGTGGCTGTTGCAGGTCGCGCTGGGGTATCTGTATACCGCCGATACCTCGCTCGACAGCCAGCACCTGCGTCGCATCGTGCAGACGCTGTTTTCGGTCTTCGACGAAGCGGATACAGGTATCACCCATACCGCCATGTACTACTTCGTCACCTCCATCGGCGAGCCGGCTAACACCGACCCGGGTAAGGCGTACTGCTTCTATCACGGCACAAACCTGCTGTTTGTGCTCCAGCAGCTGGAACACCTGGCTCATGCCCGCAGCGACAGCGAATCGGCAAGATACTTCCGCGAGCGAGCCGAACGTCTGCGGGAGCAGGTACAGCGGTTTCGCAGCGCGGATGGCTTCTATTTCGCATTGCGCGACTTCGCCACGGGGAAGTATCGCTACCGCGTCACGGGCAAGGAAGACCTGTGCCTGATGACGGATAACGTGTTCGCACCGCTGGCTTACCGCGTGCTGTCGGCAGAGCAGATGCAACCGAGCGTAGACTTCCTGCTACCACACCTCGCCCATCGGTTTCCCGCGCCCTATGCCTACCCGTCCTATCGCGGGGCGTGGACCAACGCCTGGTGGTTTCCGCGCAGCTGGCAGGAACCTTTTGCGCATTACTGCCTCGGGCTGCGTGAACTGGAAAAGCCGTCTCTGATATATCGCGCCATCCAGCAACTGGCGCACCGCATCGCACAGGACGACGAAGTGTGGGAGCATTATGACCCCGACACTGGCGAGGCGCAAAACTACTTCATACCGCCACGAAGCGGCTACTCGACCACCTCCGCGTGTTTCAATATCGCCGTCATCGAAACGCTATTTGGCATCCGCCCGCTGGAGCCCGGTTTCCAAAGGGTGTCCATCCGCCCTGCCTTCCCTGAAGATTGGGCATTCGCGCAGATAGACACCACAGTGACCGGTTGCCACATTTGCTATACCATGACCGCTGCGTCCAACCGAGTGGTGTATGACTTTGGCGGCAGTTCAGCGGTGGAGGCTTCACTCTATCTGCCCTTGCCGGTGACTTGGACTAGCAAGCCAGTGGAAGCGAACGTACCTGGTGTAGTAAGAACGATGAGGGGCGAACCGCGACCGTGCTTTGAAGCCCATTTAGCGCTTGGAGAGACGGTGGTGGAGATAAAGGTTTCAGCTTGAGTCCGAGCCCCACTCCCCAAACAGGTATGCGACCAGTTTCTCCTGCTCGCGGAACTCGGGTACGATGATGTCCGCGCCCGCGCCAATCAGGCGGTTGCGCTTCCACTCGTTCACTCCCTCTTTGCGAACCTCGTCGGAAGCCACGCCGACGGCGATACCGCCCACCGCCTTCGTGTTCTCAATCTCGACGAAGCCGTCTCCAAAACCGGCAAACTCCTTGCCCGACAGGGAATGTGTCTCGATGATGTGCTGGATGACCATCGCCTTGGAGAAGCGTTTGTAATCATCGATGGCGCCGTGGATGCCCTCAAAGTAATGGTCTATTTTCAACGCCGCGGCTTCGTCCAGCACGTACACCTCGTCGGTGCCGCTGGCGAGATACATCCGCACACCACGCCGCTTCAGGTTCTCCAGAAGGTCGCGCGATCCGGGAACCAGCATCTCGTCGGGGGGAATGGTGCCGTTCTTCAAGCCTTCCACCCGGTGCTTGATGCGCTCCCACAGGCGATGCAAATACTCCCATTTGTACTCCAGCGGGTCGCGCGGTTTGCCGCCGCGCTTTTCAATCTCCTCGCACAACTGAATCATCTGGTAGATGGTCTGCTTGCCCGTCAGTCGGTCGACGAACTCGCGCACGATGCGAGTAAGCTCCTCCGGCGTCTCGGTCGTGCTGGTTTCGCGCAGAAGCACCTCCACCATCATCGGCACCATGACCTGTTGCCATCCCTCGCGGATGAGGGAAAGCGTTCCATCGAAGTCGAACAGCGCGAAGCGGATATGCCCGCGCGGGATATCATCCCGTATGATTTCGATATGCGTTCCCGGCAAGAGCCGCACTGTCGTCCCTCCTCAACAACCTGGCTGGCTATAGTTTACATTATGCGCATAACCAAATCAAGAGGGTTCTACTCGGCTTGACAGGCGCGAGGCAACATTGATATAATAGTAGCGCACGGTCGGGGTGTGGCGCAGTTTGGTAGCGCGCCTGGATGGGGGCCAGGAGGTCAGCGGTTCAAGTCCGCTCACCCCGACCATTTGCTTTGAGAACGGCGGATTGCTCGCCAAAGCGCTGCCGGATGCGGTTCCACCACGATGACCCTGCGCCCAATCTGCGCTTCAAACTGCTCTACCGTTACGTCGTCCAGAAACAGTGTGTTGTCCCGCAAGCAGATAGAAGGCAGCACTACCGTTGGATAGGTGGGGAACTGCCCCAGCGCGTCGGCGATGTCCTGCGCAGTCAGCAAGCCCGCCACGCTCACCGTCCCCCCAAAGAAGCGGTTTTTGACCACGCAGACGTTCAGTTCCACTCCCTGTACGCGTTGCAGCGTGCGTGCGAAGTGGTGAATCACCTGCGCTGGCAGTTCACCGGTGACCAGAGTCATCTGAACAGGGTGAGCCAGTTGCTCTGGCAGGCGGCGGGCTACATCATACGCGCGGTCGAGAAACAGCCTGACCGTGCCCACGCCGTCCTCCAGCTGCGGGAAGTCCTCGTAATACCGCCGACCGGGAATGGGGTGCTCTGCCAGGAAGAACCACTCATCGGACAGGAAGGCGAAGCGCGTACCCAGGCGTTGGCGGAATTGCCGTTCCAGTGCGCGCACTTCGCAAATAAACCTTTGGGCATATGCCCGGTCGGGTGCAGTGAGCGGCGTGAGCCTGTCGCGAAACCGGGTTAGCCCTACCGGCACAATCGCCACCGACAGCGTGCCTGCCCGCCTGCCGCTGATGGTGGGATGCAGCAATGCCAGCTCGTACAGTGTCTGGCGCAGGGCGTCGCCATCGTTCCAGCCCGGGCACAGCACGATTTGGGCGTGCACGTCGATGCCGCCGTCATGAAGCCGTTGTAAAATGGGCAGGATGGGCGTCGGCTCACGCTTTCCCAGCAGCCGCGCCCGTAACTCGGGGTCGGTGGCGTGTACGGAAACGTACATCGGCGTCAGCTTCTGTTCGAGAATGCGCTGGAACTCCTCCTCGCTCACGTTGGTCAGCGTCACGTAGTTACCGTACATAAACGAGAGCCGAAAGTCATCATCCCTCAGGTAAAGCGAGCGGCGCATCCCCTTGGGCATCTGATGGATGAAACAGAAGACGCACTTGTTGTTGCAGGTGTGTATCTTGTCCGAAAGGTCGTTTTCGAACTCCACCCCCAGCAGGTCGTACGGTTCCTTCTCGACAGCCAGAGTAAGCCTTTCCTCACCGCGCAGGATGGTCAGCTCCACGTATGGCTCAGTGGCGTGGAAGCGGTAGTCCAGCGTGTCCATCACACGCCTGCCGTTCACCGATAGCACCGCATCGCCCGGTCGCAGACCCATCTCCTCGGCGAGGCTGCCCGGCTCGACGCGGGCGATAACCAGCCCACGATACGAACGCACCAGCAGTTCCGACATATCTTCTCCTCTCTAAACGTCCGTATGATTGTACCCTTTCGGGCGTGATGGTGTGGAATCAGGTATTGCGTTATCGGTTGCGCAGGGTTAAAATGTTAGCGAAAGCGTCTGAAACGGAGGACTTACCATGAGGCGATGGCTGTGGGGAGTGCTGCTGGTGGGGCTGAGCGCGCTGGCGTTCGCGCAATCTGACCAGTGCGTGAGCAAACTGAGTATTCATCTCATCGGCAGCTACACCGAAGGGGCGAAGCGTATTATCGCCGCCAAACCCACGGTGATTAAAGTGCTGGACCCGCAGGCGTCGGCGGGAATGCGCGAGGCGATGCGCGATTATAAACGACGGCATCCGAAAGGGCTGGTGGTGGTGCGGGTATGGGAGCGGACGTCCGGCTTGCGCTACCGGCTGGAGGATGACCCTGTGCAAAGCGCGGATGACTTCTGGAACCGCGTGCTGCGCCCCGCCATGGACGCGCTATCGGCATCGGACCGTCGGTTGGTCGATTTTCTGGAGGGGCCCAACGAGTGCGAGAACACTCCCTGCTGGGAGAGTGTGGAGGGCGCGCGGTGGTTCGGCAGGTTCTGGGAGCGACTGGCAGAGCGCATCGCGCAGGCGGGTTTTCGCCCGTGCGTGGGGAGCATCCCTGTTGGCAATCCGGGCGGCAACATCAGTGAAATCCGCGCCAAGCTCGAGGCGTTTCTGCCCGCGCTGCGCGCGGCGAAGCGGTTCAACGGGGCGTGGAGCTACCATTCGTACTCCATCGACTACACGACAGACCCTACCGTTGAATACTGGTTTAGCCTGCGGTATCGCATCTTCTACGAGTATCTGCGGGAGCGGCATCCCGACCTGGCGAACCTGCCGATGATTCTGACCGAGGGTGGCATTGACCGCGCAGGCAACCCCAATCAAGACGGCTGGCGTGCCCGGGGCGACGCGGCGAAGTTCCAGAAGTGGTTGCTGTGGTATGACAGCGAGCTGAAGAAAGACCCCTATGTGCTGGGAGTGACTCTATTTCAAATCGGTGACCCCAGCGGCTGGTGGTCGTTTGACGTCGAGCCGATTGCGCAGTGGCTGGCGGATGTGATTGCGAACAAACCGCGCTCGCTGCGCAACCCCGTGCTGAACGGGGACTTCGAACTGGGCTTTACAAACATCTCCGGGGAGACCGTTGCCAACGGGTGGAACACCTGGGACGCGGGCACGGTCAACCCGCTTTGGCCAGGTAGCGCGCACTTCTGGCAGGTGGGCGGGGTGCCGGGCAGCGCACAGCGTATTATCAGCGGGCAGATAGCCGGGCAGTCCTTTCGCGGAGGAGTGTATCAGGTGGTGGAGGTGGTGCCCGGCGTGCCCTATCGTCTGACGTTCGACTATCTGTCCGCTGGCACGAACGACCCGGGCGCCGGACAGGAGTTCCGGATAGGTTACGACCTGAGCGGAAGCACCGACCCCACCAACCCCGGCATTGTGTGGCTGCTTTCCACCAGCGTGCCTTCCTTTGCGTGGCGCAGGGTGGATACGACTGTTGTGCCGACGGGTCAACGGCTCACCTTGTGGACATGGTGTGGACTCTACTGGCCTGTCGCGACGACCACTCTGGATGTGGATAATTTCTCTCTTGTGGCGCAGCCGATGCTACTTGGCAGGGTGACGCTGGGCGATTACACGGGCGAATACCGCTGCCAGGAGGTGCAGGTTCAGATACGCAATCGCACGGGAGTAACGGTCTGGCAGGGAAGACTGCCGCTCTCCGTGCATGGCGAGTTTGAGGTGGTCTACGAAACGAATATACCCGCGGGTATGTACGATGTCGCCGTTCGGGGCGCGCACTGGCTGCAGCAGGTGGTGCGCGGTGTGTCGCTACCCGGTGCGGTGGTGAATGTGGAACTGGTGAATGGGGATATCGATGGAGATAATGAGGTCACGCTGTTTGACTTTGGCGCACTGGTGCAGGCGTTTGGCAGCATGCCGGGCGACGCACACTGGAACCCAAACGCCGACCTGGACGGCGATGGGGAAGTGAGCCTGTTTGATTTTGGAGTGCTGGTGAAGTGCTTTGGAGAAGTGGGTGAGGGCTGACGCATACCAGTACCCCTTGCTTCCTTGCGACACTTGTGCTATAATAGCACCGTGCGGAGAGTTGGCTGAGTGGTCGAAAGCGGCCGCCTGCTAAGCGGTTGTAGGGGCATCTAAAGCCTCTACCCCGGGTTCGAATCCCGGACTCTCCGCCATTTGTGTCTGCATACAATGTAGCCCATCCGATGACTCCAGAGACCCCCCTGGGGCGTACAGCGCGCTAAGACAACTTTGTGCCTTGGTGGTCAATGATGCTCAGCGTGTAAGACAGGCGCAAGGGGCGGGATGATGTTCCTCCCGCCCCTGAAAACCCGTTACCCCTCCGGTCGGGGCGGCGGATTTACCGGACCATTTTGCCAGACCACGGGGAAATAGTCCCCTTGCAGGATTTCACCCGGTTTCACGGTGATCCGATGCTCGATCAGATGTCCTCGTGTCGGCTCGTAGCGGGTGTGTCCGGGCATGTAATGCACGGCGAAGCCGGGTCGCCCCCGCGGGCTGTGATTGGGCGGGGTTCCGTGCCAGGTCAAACAGTGGTGGAACATGACCTCCCCTGCCTTCACCGGACAGGGCACTACCTCGACGGTCTCGCCAGGCGGCACAAACGACGGGTCATGCGCCGGTCCCCAGTTGTCCTCCCGAATGCCGACCGTGCCCTCGTCATACTTGCCCCACCGGTGGCTGCGCGGCACCACGTGCATACAGCCGTTCTCCACGTCGGCATCCTCGAGGGCGAGCCACGCACTGACGAGGTCGGGCGGTTGCAACACGGGCCAGTAGGGATGGTCCTGATGCCATATCGTGGGTCCGCCCTTGTAGGGAGGCTTGTACTGTATCTGGTCGTGCCACACGCGCACCGTGTCGGTATTCATCAGTTTCGCCACCGCCTCCGTGAGCTTCGGGTGGAACAGGTAACGGTAGAACTCCTCGTCCGCCTCCCAGGCGTTCACTATCTGGATGACCACGCGCTCTTCATCGCCGTACAGGTTGCGCATGGCTTCGGGCTTTTTGGTGGATTTGCCTTCCAGCAGAGCGTAAAACCGCTCACGCAGTCGGGAGACCTCCTCTTCGGTCAGCAGCGGACGCGCCGGGAGATAGCCGTTTTCGTGAAAAAAGCGAACATCCTGGTCAGACAGCATCGTGTTTGCACCCCCATAGCGGATTTTTTGTATTTTACCATGCTAAACAAACGGATGCAAGGGCATCTCGGGGATACCGTGTAGCATACTGCAAAAAGGCTGGCGTTACAGTGTCCCTGACCGCATAAAACCGAAAAGCTGTCGCCTTGAACGAGGCGAGCAATCTCCGAGACCCTTCCCGTGCGCTCAGGGTGACCAGAAAACGTCATTCTCCGCGAAGCGAACAATCTCCGAATCGTCAGGTTCCCTTAATGGCGGGCTACCATCTGCTTCCGGTGAATGGCGAGGCTCCTGCCGAGCCGTTCGGACAGGCGCAGGCTAAAGCCTGCGGCGACATCAGCGAATCGCGGGGGCACGGGTGACGTGCCCCCGTTCGCTCACTGTGAGGACGGGTGCATGGGCGCGACCTACCGCCACGGGTCGTCTTCAATCAGCACATAACCCGCACTCAACACCTGTTTGGGCTCGCCTTCTACCTCCATCTCGATGACGGTGCAGAGGGGGTTGGGCGGGGTTTCGGGCAAGCCGTGCAGCACCAGGCGGTTCTCCGTCTGCGTGAAAGCCACTTCAGGCCCGTTCATCAGGCGCGCCCGAAGCACCTTACACTGCAGACCGCCTATCGCTAGCTCGCTGCCCGGCCAGCGGTTGCAGTGGTAGTACAGCGTTTGCCCCTTGCGGGTGAACGCGCCGGTAATCATCCACTCCTGCTGCATGGGGTCGGTGGCGTCGTAGACGGAAGGACCGTATTCCTGCAGCCACCTGCCCACCTTCAGCAGCTCCTGCTCGCACACTTCGGGCACACTGCCGTCGGGTGCGGGACCGATGTTCAGCAACAGGTTGCCGCCGCCTGCCGCCACCTGTCGAAGCATCCCCACAATCTGCCAGGCGTCCTTCCAGCGGGTATCGATGGGCGTGTAACCCCAGCTCTCGTTGAAGGTCATGCACGCCTCCCACATGCGCCCGCCCTTTTCCGGGGTGATGTGCTGTTCGGGAGTGCCGAAATCTTCGGGCAGACCAGAACGGTTGTTAATGATGATGTGCGGCTGCAGCTCGCGCACCATGCGGTTCATCTTCTCCGCTTCCCATTCCTCAGCGGTCAGCGGCCAGTTCACATCGTACCACATGATGTCGATCTTGCCGTAGTTGGTCATCAGCTCGCGCACGATGCCGTGCGTGAACTCCACAAACCGCCTGCGGGCGGCTTCGTCGTGTTTGCACCGCGCGCCATCGGGATGGTGCCAGTCCATCAGGGAGTAGTAAAAGCCCACTTTCAACCCCTCGGCGCGGGCGGCTTCGACGAACTCTGCCACCAGGTCGCGCCTAGGCCCGCGCTTCACCGCGTTGTAGTCGGTGTACTGCGTGTCGAACAGGCAGAAGCCTTCATGGTGCTTGGTGGTCATCACCATATAGCGCATTCCCGCCAGCTTTGCCAGTCGTGCCCACCAGCGGGCGGGGTAGGGCTTGGGCTTCCAGGTGTCTGCTAACTTCTCGTACTCTTCGATAGGGATGCGCTCGCGGTTCATCACCCACTCGTGCCTGCCCAGCTGCGAGTACAGGCCCCAGTGGATGAACATACCGAAGCGTGCCTCTCGAAACCACTTCAGTCGCTGTTCTCTCTGTTCGGGTGTCTCTTCTGGCATCGTGCGCCTCCTAAACGGTCTCGGGTTGTCCGGTCTCTGCGGAGCGATTCGCCGCCAGCGTGACGGCAAGAGTCTTCACCGCGTCGGCATAGGTGCTGCGGATTGCCGAACGGTCGCCGGTGAGAATGGCGTGAATAAATACCCTGTTCTCTTCCAAGTAGGGGTTACTGCTCAGCTGATAGGTGGTCACCTTGCCCGGCTCAGTGGCTTTCACGCTGCCCCAGTCGGTTTCCACCACCAGGTCAGGGGTTACAATTTCCAGCCCCACGCGCCAGCCCATGTTCAGCAGGCAGGTGTTGTGGATCGCGCCGATGACACCGTTCGCGAACTTCACCGCCACCGCCCCCACGTCATACACGCTGTAGTTTTCTACCTCCCTGTGCAGCTTGCGGTTGGTCATCAGCGCGTACACTTCCACAATGTCGCCCACGAGATAGCGGGCAAGGTCGACGATGTGCGTGGTCTGCTCCACGAACTGTCCGCCAGACTGCTCCATGACCCGCCACCACGCCACGCCGGGCATCCCGCCCATCCACCAGCCGATGACCATGCCAACCGTTTTGCCTTCCAACAGCTCGCGTGCTTTCTGGGTGGTTGCCATGTAGCGGAAGTGGTAGCCCACGCTGCTGATGACGCCCGATTTGGCAATCGCCGCTTCAATCGCTTTTGCCTTTTCCAGAGTTCTGGCAACGGGTTTCTCGACAAACAGGTGGATGCCGCGCTCGGCGGCAGCCTCCTCTGCTCCGACGTGTGCGTGGGGTGGCACACACACATACAGCGCGTCCAGTTTCTCACTATCCAGCATCTGTTTCCAGTCGGTATAAGCCTTTCCCCCAAATCGCTGCGCCGCCGCCTCGGCGCGAGACGGGTCGATATCACAGAAAGCGACCGGTTGTGCCTCGGGTATTTGCGAAAGCGCGTTGAAGTGCGCGCCGGCAATACCTCCACACCCGAAAAAGCCAATGCGAACAGCCATCTCTCTCCTCCAGACAATGGTGTTGATTCTGCCTTCGCGCGAAAAGAGGGGTGTTCCTGCACGGCACAGCGTTTTTCTGTGGAGTTCCTGCTACAGGCTCTGCTGCCTGACCGCCTCGAACAACAGTATCCCCGCCGCTACTGCCACATTCAGCGATTGCGCTCCGCCGCCCATGGGGATGCGTATCAGTGTGTCCATCGCCTCACGCGTTTCGGGAAGCAAGCCCGTTTCCTCGTTGCCCACCCACAGGCAGAAGGGTGGCTTCAGGTCCTCCTTCCACAGCAGATGGTGGGCGTGCGCGCTGGAACCAATCTGCCGCCAGCCGTATCTGCGGAATGCCTCGATGACCTGCGTGCTGCTAAAGCAGGAGACAACAGGCAGAAAGGCGATGCTGCCAGTGGTGCAGCGCACGCAGGCGCGGCTGTAGGGGTCGGCAAGGGGCGACGCCAGCACCAGAGCGCGTGCCTGCGCCGCATCGGCAGTGCGGATGAGCATCCCGAGATTACGCGGGTCCTGGATACGCTCTGCCACCAGCACTAGGCCCTCACGCCCAGCACAAATCTCGTCGAGTGTCAGGTTCCACCAGGGCATCACCGCGACGGCGGTCGTGCTGGTCTCGTAGCCGCTGACCAGCAGTCGGTGGAACAGCCCCTTGCTGACCGAGTAGACGGGGATGCCGGCCTGCTCGCAACGGGCAAGCAGGTCTGGTTCTGTCGCCTCCTTGATGTAGACCTCCAGTGGACGCAGGGGAGCGTGCAGCGCTTTGGCAATCTGGAGCGCGCCTTCCATCAGGAAGCGGTGTTCTGCTTCGCGCGGCGCAGATTCGGTCAGTCGGCACGCGGCGCGGAACGCGGGGTGTTTCAGATGGGTGACGGCTTCCATCGCTCCTACAGCGTCCTCTTGAACCACGTAACGAAGCCATCGGTGAGGGAGTGCACGATACCTCCCGCGATTAAACCGATAAGTGCAGATTGTGCCCAGGTGACATGAGACTGCAGTCCCAGGCGCAGTTCTCGCTCCAGCGCGCGCAGTATCTCCGACTGGTTGATGGGCACTATCCACAGGTCGATGGCGTTCATGCCAAGTCGCAACAGCAGGTACAGCATTGCGAAAAAGTAGAGTGCACGTAGCAGGGGGCCCAGTAGCCAGCTGTGCGACAGCCAGTGACGGTGGGGCACCAGTATCTGATAGGGAAGCCAGAAGAAACGGAACATGCCCCAGCGACGGTAGGCGCGGGAGTTCACGTCCAGGTCAGGTGACAGCGCGAGGCCCGAAAACAGGTACGCGCCAACACCCACTCCCACCGAGGTCCAGTCGGGCGAAGGGTGCAGATGGGCGATAACTGGCACCGAGGCAGCGGCGGTGACGATGGTAATCGCGTCGTGAACCCTTCCGGAAGGCATTCCCTACAAACCACTGGAGTAGTCGCGGAGTTTCTTGCAGTTATTCCGGTTGCGCAGCTTCTTGATGGCTTTAGCCTCAATCTGGCGGATGCGCTCGCGCGTGACGTTAAAGTGCCTTCCAACCTCCTCGAGGGTGTGGGGCATCCCGTCGATGAGCCCAAAGCGCATCTTAATGACCTCGCGCTCGCGGTCGGTCAGCACGCGCAATGCCTCCTCGATACGGTCGCGCAGCAGACTGCGGTCGGCGGCTTCGGTGGGGGAGTCACAGTTATCATCCTCGATAAAGTCCATCAGATGGCTGTCTTCCTCTTCACCCACGGGAGTGTCCAGCGACAGCGGTTCCGGCGCGATGCGAATAATCTCATTCACCTTGTCTACCGAGATGCCCATGTCTTCCGCAAGCTCTTCGGGAGTGGGGGTGCGTCCTAACTGTTGTTCCAGATGGCTGCGTCGTTTCATCAGGCGGTTAATGGTTTCCACCATGTGCACAGGGATGCGGATGGTACGGGCCTGATCGGCAATGGCGCGAGTGATTGCCTGCCGAATCCACCACGTGGCGTATGTGCTGAATTTGTAGCCCCTGCGGTAGTCGAATTTCTCCACTGCTCGTATCAAACCCAGATTACCCTCCTGAATGAGGTCGGAGAACGCCATACCACGTCCGCTGTAGCGTTTGGCAATAGAGACCACGAGGCGCAGGTTGGCGAGGGTGAGTTTGCGTTTGGCTTCTTCATCCCCCTGAGCGACCAGGCGTGCGAGGTGTTGTTCTTCTTCGGGGGTCAGCAGGGGCGTCTTCCCGATTTCGCGCAACCACATGCGAACCGAGTCGTCGAGAGGGATACCTTCCAGTTGCGCGATTTCCTGGTCGGCAAGCTCGTAATCTTTAACGGAGGCACCGATATCGTAGCCCTCTTCCATCAGGGGCAGGTCTTTAACGGCGTCTACCACCTGAATGCCCTCGACATCGAGGAACTCCAGCATCTGCTCCAGCTCGTCCGCGTCCACATCCATCTCGGAGAGAACATCGCTCAGCTCTTCGGAGCTCACGTAGCCCCTATCTTTGCCTTGCTGGACGAGCTTCCGCATGTGCCCGTTTTCGTGGATATGTTCCATCTCCACGTCTGGACTCACTCCCTTCGGTTGCGCTGCGCGTCGGAGTGTAGCTCGGCGATGAGCCTTTGGTACTCTTGATAATTCACGCTATTCGGCGAGAAATCCTGCGCGAGTTGTGCCGAAATCTGCACCTGTCGGGTGCGTTTGTGCCAGCGTTGCAGGAAGGACGCCGAATCGCGCAACACCTGCTCGTTTAAAGGTTCCTCCAGTTGTAGCCTTGTTGCGACCATCTCTCGCAGGCGCGGGTCGCTCAGCGCAGAAAGCAGTGACGGGCGATGCAGTTCCATACCCGCTTCCCACGCACGCCTTACCAACTCGAAGAACTGCTTGGCAGCGTCGCTGACCAAATCGTCCGCCTGAGCGATTTCCAGTACCAGCTTTCGCCACTCCTCTGAAAGTATACCCCGCAGGAGCGCACTTTCTGCACGAACCACCCCGAACGGGAAAGGCTCTTCCACCTCCGTTACCGCAGGGGTATCCTGCGCAGTCTGCTCTTTCTTGCCCTCCATTTGCTTATAACGCAAGAATCGTTCCACTTCCCGCCGAATCAGCTCCTCAGGTTTACTGGGATTTGAAAAATAGGCGGGATGTAGCGGCGCCAGCTGGGTAATGTATCTATCTTGCTCGATGCCCGATGGTATTGCTGCCAGTATCGGTATCGCCTCCTTCAGCACTTTCATTCTACCCTCGACGGTTTGCATATCGTATCGGCGCTGGAGATTGTGCAGAAGGAAGGCGGTCAGCGGCTCCGCTTTGTCGATGCACTCCTGCAGGGCAGAGGCACCCAGGCGACGTAGCAGGCTGTCCGGGTCCTCGCCGTCTGGCAGGCGGGCGACCAGCACCTCCATGTTGTGCTGCTGCAGTATCTCCGCCGCGCGTTTTGCCGCTTCGATGCCCGCGTTGTCCGAGTCGTACACCACAATCACGCGCGACACCAGGCGGGAGAGGATGCCTATCTGTTCTTCGGTCAGGGAGGTACCCATGCTGGCAATGGCGTGAGTGAAACCTGCCTGATGGGCGGCGACCACGTCCATATAACCCTCCAGCAAGAGGGCGGTGCGCTCTGCCATCATGCGTTCTCTGGCAAGATGCAGGGCGTAGATAGTGCGGCTTTTGCGGAAGAGGGGCGTTTCAGGGCTGTTGAGGTACTTGGGCGTGGCATCGCCCAATGCACGTCCCCCAAAGGCAACCACGCGCCCCTGTCGGTCCCAAATCGGGAACATGAGGCGGTCGCGGAAGCGGTCGTAGTATTCGCCACTCTCGCCCTGCACGATGAGCCCTGCTTCCGCCGCGATGGTCAGCGGTATCTTTTTTGCCTTGATGAGGTTGGTGAGCGCGGACCATTCAGGAGGAGCGTAGCCAATGCCGAAACGCTCCTGAGTTTCGGGAGTAACCCCGCGCTGTTGCAGCACGCGCTGGGGCAGGGGATAGCGTTTCAGCATGTCGCGGAAAAACTGCGCGGCGAGCTGATTCACCTGCAGAATCTGTTCTCGGCGGTCTTTTTGTTGCTGGGCAGCGGAGGAGCCGGTAGTGTGGAACTCCAGCCCCAGCCGCTCGGCGAGCAGTCGGGCTGCTTCCACAAAGGTGACGTTTTCGATGCGCATGATGAAATCGAATACGTCGCCATACAGTCCACAGCCGAAGCAACGCCAGCGTTGCAGGGACGGATTAACGGTAAAGGAAGGTGTCTTTTCGGCATGGAACGGGCACAATCCCTTGAAGTTTTTGCCCGTTCGCTTCAGCGCCACGTACTGCGAGACCACTTCTACGATGTCGCTGCGCGCACGAATTTCGTCCAGGTCTGCACTGGCGCGTGATGCCACAGACACCTTCCTCCATCAGGCTGGCTCCTGTTCACTCCGTGTAGCGGAGCACCAAGATATTCGGTTACTGCTCCATCGCCGCGACGATGATGGAGACCACCTTGTTGTCGTAGAACTGGAACGCGACATGGTGGTTGGGATACCGGACGTACAGGGTGGTTCCCATGTTCTGGTGTTCCTTGGGCCAGCCGTACACGGCGACGACCTTCTGGTAGGTATCGCCGAGCTTGATGCCTCGCGACGTACGAGCCAGGCCCGACTTATCCTCATAGCCAATCGCCTTCGCCTGCACCACGTAGCCGTCCTTGTTCACCAGAAACTCGTAAATCACGCCGCCCGGTCGCTCGTAAATCAAGGTGGTTTCCTGCTCATACATCATACCGCCCGGCGTCGTGCGCAGTCCAACGGATGGCAGACCAACGCCTGCGGGAGTACCGCCCATGCCAGCCATTCCGGGCATTCCGGGCATTGCCGGAGTACCGGGCATCGAGGGCATACCAGGGCGAGCAGGAGCACCAATGCCGCCCGGTAGTCCTGGCAAACCGGGTGCACCTGAGGTCGGGGCGCCGATCATCGGACCTCCCATCATGGGACCACCCATCATTGGTCCACCGGTCATTGCCATGCCTTCTTCGTCATCGAAGCCAGCGCCTCTGCCGAATGCTCCCATGCCCGGTCGTCCACCCATCGCACCCATACCGGCCATCGGCGGCATCCCGCCGAAGCCACCGTACGGCGGCATACCGGGCACACCTGGTGTACCCGTGAAGCCAGCCATTCCGGGTGCTCCAGGCAGACCGGGTGCGCCTGCCAGCCCCGCACGTCCGGGCATACCTGCCATACCCACCATGCCTGCCTGCTGTCCCGGCAAATTGTAAGCAACCTGTCCTACCGTAACCTGCGTGGGGTTGCCGAACCGTGCCAGCACGGTCTGCACCTTGGACAACATGCGGATGCCAAGGAACTGGCGTTCGATGGCATGTGCCGGGTTGATGAACCCCACCAGGCAAGCGACCACAACGACGCCTGCTACTCCGCTTCTTCGGAGCAAGCCTGCCATGCTCATCATCTAATTCCTCCCCTTCGTTCTTCGTTTCACGCCAAGAGAGCCTTACTGGTGTGCACTCTTCGGCAACGGCGAACGCTTTTCCTGCCTTTAGCCGGCAACGGTTTTCATCATTAGTGTACCGTTCGCCGATTGTTAGACGCAACAGGTACGTGAAAGGTAACGGGATGCGGAAAACAAATCCAGCTGTTGCTCTGACAGTTGCAGCATATCGGGGAAAATGCTATATATACTGCGGGCTGCAGCGGCGCCAACAGGTGTTGCCGCGCCGGGTGACTTTTCCTTTAACCATCTGCTGGAGGAGTCATTGATGTGGAGAATCCTTTTAACGCTTTGTGCGCTCATCGCATCTACTGGGGTGTGGGCGCAACACATCGAACGGGTGTCTTATAAGGGCTGGCAGGACTGTTATCGCCTGTCCAACGGCACGGTGGAAGTTGTTATCGTGCCTTCGCTGGCGCGTATCATGCACTATGGGTTCGTCGGCGAGCCGAACACTCTCTGGGTCAATCCTGCCACCGAGGGCACACCGGTTCGGCCCGGTGAATGGCCCAATCACGGTGGCGACAAGGCGTGGATATGGCCTCAGGATGAGTGGGAGATGCGCACTGGCAGGGGATGGCCCCCGCCCTCGGCGACCGACCAGGTGCCTCATCAGGCGGAGGTATTAGAGGGCAACATCATTCGCCTGACTTCTCCACTGGTAGCTGGATACGGCGTGCGCGTCGTGCGCGAGATTCGTCTGGAGCCGTCCGGCACGCGGGTGCATATCCTGACGCGCCTGGAGAAGCTGCGCGACGGGGCGGATTTCCCCGTGGCGGCGTGGGTGGTGGCGCAACTGCCTCTGCCCGATGTGATGCTGGCGCGTCTGCATCCGGACACCACACTGAGCGAAGGGTTCAAACTTTTCCGTGAGGAACCCTGGAAGGCGATTCGCCGGCTGGGGAAGGACATTTTGCTGCCGGAACGCCCACCGGATGTGCCGGTGAAGCTGGGTTGTGACGCGGAGATTCTGGCATGGTTCAAAGCACCGTATCTGGTGGTGCATCGTTCTCCCATCGCGAGCCTGGCGGAGTTTCGTCCGGGCGACCATGCGCAAATCTTCTCGAACACCGATGAGATACCCTATATCGAGCTGGAGTTCACCTCACCGTTGAAGGTGCTGCGCAGGGGGGAGAGCATCTCCTTGGAGGTCACATGGGAGCTGTATCGCATTCCGCCCGAAAGGCAGTCGCCGGAGGACCTCGCGGAGTTTGTGCGAGGCAGGTAGACGTATCCTGACACCGGTGCAGGGGCAACCCTGCGGGTCGCCCCTGTACGCTAGCTCGGTACCTGCTTGTTCATACAGCACTTCTTATACTTTTTGCCGCTACCGCAGGGGCAGGGGTCATTGCGCCCCACTTTCTGGGTTTTAACCGCCGTCGCGACGGCGGCGCGTGCGGCTGGGCGTGCAGCACCGTTGCCCTCCGCTGCGGCTGGCGTGCTTCCTGCGCCCGACATGCTGGTCACCTGCACGGTTGGTTGGGGCTGGGGCGGAGCGACCTGCACGTGGTACATCCAGCGGATGACATCTTCCTGAATCGATGCCAGCATGTGCTGGAACATCTCGTAAGCCTCTTTCTTGTAGGCGACCAGCGGATCCTGCTGGGCGTAGCCGCGCAAGCCAATGCCCTCGCGCAGGTAGTCCATGTTGGCAAGATGCTCCATCCACTTGTCGTTGATGACGCGCAGCATGACCCATCGCTCCAGCGAACGCATCAGCTCCGAGCCGAGCTCTTCTTCGCGCTGCGCGTAAGCGTTCAGGGCGACTTCCTGCAGGTAGTCCACCAGCTGGTCTGCCGGCTGCGATCTGATGTCATCTACGGTGAGCCAGCGAGAGATGCCGAACAGCTCTTCCAGGCGGCGGAACAGACCTTCCGCGTCCACCTCCGCCTGACGTGTATCCTGCAGGGTGAACATCATCACCGATTCTTCCACCTTATCGCGGACAAAGCCATGGATGGTGGCGGTAAGTGGGTGTCCCTCCAGAATGCGCCGTCGCTCGCTGTAGACGACGCGGCGCTGTTCGTTCATCACTTCATCGTATTGCAGCACGTGCTTGCGGATTTCGAAGTTATATGCTTCTACTTTCTTTTGCGCCTTCTCTATCAGGCGGGAGAGGAGCTTGACGTCTACCGCTTCGCTCTCTTCCCACATCGCAAGCAGACGCTGTTTGGATGGATCGCCGAAACGCCTCCACAGCTCGTCCTCCAGCGAGACGTAGAAGCGCGACTCGCCGGGGTCGCCCTGTCGCCCCGAACGGCCGCGTAGCTGGTTGTCGATGCGGCGCGACTCGTGTCGCTCGGTACCGAGGATGAACAGTCCTCCCAGCTTGCGCACCTCTTCGGCGGCTTTGGAGCGCTCTGCCTCGTTCAGAGGGGGCGGTGGAAGGGCGCGTCCTCGCCGGAAGGAGCGCCATTGCTCTTCCGCCTCTTCGTCCACCTCCTCGCCCTCCTGTGCCTGCTGAGGGGCGATGCTACCGCCAAGAATAATGTCCACGCCTCGTCCCGCCATGTTGGTGGCGACGGTAACCGCTCCCTTGCGCCCCGCCTCGGCGATGATGATAGCCTCTTTCTCGTGGTACTTGGCGTTCAGTACGTTGTGGGGCACGCCGTGCGCGAACGCCTCTTTGAGATACTCCACGTTTTCGGGCGGCGCCCCAATGAGCTGGATAGCGCGTTGCAGGTTTTCGGGCAGATTCATGTCGGGCACGACGCCCAGCTCGCGAGCCAGCGGCGTGAGTGCGCTCAGGCTGAGCTCGTCCAGGCGGCGGTTCAGCAGGGCGCGATACTCTTTCTTCTTCTCGTTAGATATCTCTTTGCGTTTGTCGATCTCATCACGCAGGATGTGAATCAAGCACAGCAGTTTCAGCCGGTCGGGGCGCAGGCGGTCACTCACCTTCTCAGACATCTCGATGGATCGCGTGCCCACCAGCACCGGCTGTTGTTTGACATACAGGCGCAGTATCTCGGTGGCGATGCCCCGGAACTTCGCCTCTTCCGTTTTATAGATGACATCCGGGTGGTCAATACGGATCATCGGCTTGTTGGTCGGAACCACCACCACGTCCAGACCGTAAATCTTGCGGAACTCGTCTTCCTCCGTTTTGGCGGTACCGGTCATCCCCGCCAGCTTCTTGTAAAGTCGGAAGTAGTTCTGGAAAGTAATGGTCGCCAGCGTCTGGTTTTCCTGGCGGATGGGCACGCCTTCCTTTGCCTCGATGGCCTGGTGCAAGCCGTCGGAGTAACGCCGTCCGAACATCAGACGTCCGGTAAACTCGTCCACGATGATAATCTCGCCATCGCGCACCACATAGTCCACATCGCGCTTGAAGATGGTGTGTGCTTTCAGTGCCGCATTGACGTGGTGCATCAGGTCGGGGTCTTCAGCGAGGTTTTTTACACCCAGCCCCTGTTCCACCCGCTGAATGCCCTCTTCGGTGAGGGTCACGATTTTCTGCTTCTCTTCCAGCGTGTAGTCGCGTCCCGGCTGCAGATAGCGCACCACGCGGTCCACGCGGTAGTAGAGGTCGGTGGATTCTCCGGCATAACCCGAGATGATGAGGGGAGTACGCGCCTCGTCGATCAGGATGCTGTCTACCTCGTCCACGATGGCGTAGTTCAGCTCGCGCTGCACCACATCCTCGATAGAGAACGCCATGTTATCGCGCAGGTAGTCGAACCCGAATTCGTTGTTCGTGCCGTAGGTGATGTCTGCCAGATACGCCTCTTTGCGGTGGCACTCTTTGAGGTGCGTATAGCGTGGGTCGGGAGCCTGATAGCCGGGCGTATAGATGTAGGAGCCGCCGATTTCGCCTGTTTCGGGGCTTTGCCCCTGAATCACGCCCACGCTCATGCCCAGGAAGTGATAGATGGGTCCCATCCACACCGCATCACGTCGCGCCAGGTAGTCGTTCGCGGTGACGAGGTGTACGCCTTTGCCTTCCAGCGCATTGAGATAGATGGGCAGGGTTGCCACCAGCGTCTTTCCCTCACCGGTTTTCATCTCGGCAATACGCCCATCGTGCAGTACCATCCCACCGATGAGCTGAACATCAAAATGGCGCATCTTGAGGGTGCGTTTGGAGGCTTCCCGTACCACCGCAAAGGCTTCGGGCAGCAGGTCGTCCAATGTCTCGCCCTTTGCTAGACGGTTGCGAAACTCGTCTGTCTTGGCGCGCAGCTGTTCGTTGCTCAGCTGGGCGATACTGTCCTCCAGCGCGTTAATTCTCTCCACAACCTTGCGGTAGCGTCGGATATCGCGTTCGTTGCTATCGAACAGGTTCAGCAGAAATCGCATAGCGTACTCCTTCGGCGCGTGCGAGGCACCAGCATCGGTTTGCAGTAATGATTGTCGGTGTTTTCCGCATCCTTACATACGACGGTTTCACACGTAGATATTACCACCAGAGGGGAGAGGAAGTCAAAGGGATAGCACCTGTGCGTAGCGATCTACCATTTGATGGAGGTCGAAGTTGGCTTCTGCGTGCTGGCGGGCGCGTTTGCCCATCGTCCGTCGCTCTTCGGGGTGTTGCAGCAGATACAGGATACGCTCTGCCAGTGCGGCTTCGTCCTCCACTGGTACGACAAAGCCCGTCTGCCCGTCCAGCACCACGTCGCGCACGGCTCCCACGTCGGTGCTGACCGCAGGCACGGCGCACGCAGCGGCTTCGATCAGCGTCATCGGCAAAACCTCAGTATCAGAGGTGAGTACTGCCACATCCAGACTGCGCCACACAGCGGGGATGTCATGTAACGCACCCGTAAAAACGATACGCGAGGCACACTCCATCCGCTGGCTGGATGTCTGCAAGTCATGACGCAGTTCCCCATCGCCCACCACGAACGCACGAGATTCCGGCAAGACAGACAGCACCTGCTGAGCCACTCGCAGAAAGCGAAACAGGTTTTTCTCCGGGCGCAGTCCTGCCACCACTCCAAAGGCGGGCGTCTCCGGAGATAATGCCCACTGCTGGCGCAGGTTGTTGCCGTCGGGTGTGAAACGCTGCAGGTCCGCACCGTTGGGGATGACCACCACTTCGCGCGCCTGCCAGCCTTCCTGTTCCAGCAGGAACCGGCGGTGGCTCTCCGCGAGCGCAATGAGGGTGTCGGTGGCTCCGGCGGCAAAGCGACGGGCAAACGCCATCTCGCGGGTGCGTTTGGTCTTGCCAAAGGAATGTACCGCGATGACCAGCTTGCGCACGATTTTTAGCCTTTTGACCAGAACCGCATACAGCACCGCAACAGGGGCGTCTACGGTGAGTAGAACCTCGGGGCGAATCCGCCGCAGCAGGCTGAGGAAACGCGGAAGCACACGCCAGTCGGTGCGTGAACGTCCATTGATCGCGTGGAAAGGTATTCCTGCCTCTCGCATCTGTTCGCCAATCTCGCCGGGTTGATAGAGTGAGCACACGTGCACGTCGAGCCGCGAGCCAAGTTGCAGGGCAAGCAGTTGCAGGATGCGCTCCGCCCCCCCTATGGCATAAGTGGCATTCAGTATCAGCACTCTTCGTCGGTTGGAGACTGGAACCTGACCTCGTTCCGTTTTCATAGGGTAATCGTTTGCTCCTGAAGTTTGACCGCAGGAGTATCAGGTAGCCAGCGGGTAGATGGGTCGTCAGAGATGTCCCGTATCGTCAGGTGATAGCGCTTGCCTGCTTGCATTGGCGCAGTATACAGGCGCACCAGGTTGCCGTCCACCTCCGTACGGCTTATCGGCAAAGGTGGGATAAAGGTATAGCGGCTCTTTTTTGCTGCACTTTGAGCGTCCAGTCGTTTGTTGAAAACTAACAGGACGGCACTCTTGCCCGTACGCATTGCCTTCACCACTCTGGGCGGCTCGGCGTAAATATACATACCCAGCATGTATTCGTAAAGGGTGGTGCTGTGCACACCGATGGCAGCGCACGCCTTCCGAAATGCGTCAATCCACTGCCACGATCGGCGATTCTGCGGTTGCGAGCCGATGTCCGCCTGTATCATCATCGGTAAATCGGGGCGGACAGCACGCGCCGCGCGCACCAGCGGCTGGTAGGCTTTCACGTAATCGGGGGGCAGATTTTCTTTGAGCCAGTCGGGCCAGTGGGTTTGCAGGCAAACGGCATCAGGGCGTACCTGCCGAACCACCTCTGCGATGTCCTGACCATGTACTTCCTGCACAAAGCGCACCGGGTCCGGCACGTCGATGGCGAGTATCCAGACCGTAACCGGAATACGGGGATGCGTTTCGCGGATGCCTCCATCGCCGTTCAGCAGGTCGTTCAAGAAGTCCGTGTGGCTTTTGACGCGAAACTCCACCCACTTTGCGTAGAGTTCCTGCTGAGTACGCCAGAAGCGAGGGTGCGCTTCGTCGGTGAAGTCCGGCGGTTGTTCGGCATGATACATCTGCGAGAACAACGAGCGGCATCGTTCGCACAGGCAGGCGTATGCGGGAGCGGTGGGACCCGGGTATTCGGGCCAGAAGGGTTCCATGATATGTACCCCATTGAAGGGATACTGGCGAAGCACGGAAGCGATTCGTGCTTTCTTCCAGCGGCGGTATTCCGGGTGATTCAGGCACAGGCGGGTATAGCCATCGTTCATGGGCTGGCGGGTGACCATGCGCCACTGTTGCCAGCCGTCCGGCAGGTCGGTGGTGTCGTAAGTGCCGTTGCCGAAGGTGGTGTAGTCCACGTGTATCCTGCGCCGGCGCAGCGCGTTCAGCAGGTCGCGGTTCACCCGGCTGTCGCGCGTGACGATATATTGCACACCCTGAAAGCCGTTGGCGGCAATCTCTTCCGCGATACTCTCCGCACTGCGGTTCGCGTAGTACCGCCCCAGGAAGGGGTCTATTTGCACACATCGGGAAGTCATCTCTTTATCAGGATTAGCTTAGCGGCTGGAGACCTCCTCTTTACGTGCTTCGATGACTTTGACTGGCGATGCCAGTATGATGACGGGTTCACCCCAGGATGCCCAGTCGGCTGTGGAGTCATCGTTCGGTCCCACATCGGCAATCAGGCGCAGGCGCACCGTCTGACCGGCAAACGGCGACAGGTCTGCCTGCAGTTCACGCCACGAACCCTGGACGCCAGTGCCTTCCGCCAGCCGATGCACCTTGCCTTGTGCATCAATGAGTTCGAGACGGAACCACACTCCGTCGCTGGGCGCACCGCCATCGCGAATGCCGATGAAGCTGTGGAACCGACAGGGCTGGTTCGGCAGGGTGAGCGGCTTCAACTCCGCCCACGCATACCCGACGCCACCCATATACGGCGGGTGCATGAAAACCCCCTTCTTTGTCAAACCGCCCACTGGCAGGTCGCCCGTGTAGTAAACCGCGCCGGTTCCGCCGGGGTCTGGCATCTCTTTCTCGCCACGACGTGCGATGCCCCACCTGTCAACGGCGTTAATCAAATCCGCCACCACGGGCTGCGTCTCCACCACGCGCAGGCGGAGCGCAGTGCGGTGAGGGGTAATACCGTTGCGGAGGGTAATGTTCAGCACGGATTCTGCTCCAGCAGGGGCGTCCGTTTCTACCTGAAGGTCTATCTGCGCGGGGAGTTTACCGCCTTCTGCGCTGATCGACTGGGGCGAGATACGCCAGCCTCCCGATGCGCTCAGTTCGAGGCTCAACTTCTCCCCAGCTTTGGGTTTCATGCGCCATACTGGTCGCAGGAGCAGGCGCGTGGGGTCTTGCCAGCCTCCCGTTTCCCACCGCCAGCGCACGGGTTCCACCACGCGCAGCAGCATTTCGCGCGTCTCGTTGCCCGCTTGCGCCCGCACCGCCACCGTGTCACCCGGTTGCAAATCGCTATCCGCGCGAACGAAGCCCCCTAAATACTTCCCGTTTTCTACCTGCCACTGCACCTGGGCAATCCCCTGTGCTTTGACCTGCACGCTGCCGCCCGCTATCACCTCCGCTCGTTCCGCGTCGATGCTCCAGGTCTGCTTACCAGAGAACTCCAGCACGTAGCCTACGGCGTTCGGGACAGGCTCAATCCACGTCATCTGGCCGCTATCTCGCACGACAGGAGCGGACAACGGGTTGCCCTCCACATCATAAACGCGGCATGATACCAGCCTGCCACGTACCCCATAGGGACGACGGATGTAGAACGGCTGCTTTCCGCTGATGTGGATGACCTGCAAGCGGTTGGGCGCAGGGCGGGTGATTGCCAGTCCTCCATCCGACGCGGCTTCTGGCGTGGTGAAGAACTCTCCGCGCCCGTCCAGATAGATGTAGGCGTCGCTGCGCAGGTAGTCGACCTTGCGTCCGTCCACCAGCGCGGAGTAGCTCAGCAGGGCATCTTTCTGGTATGCAAGCCAGCCCGCAGGCGGCAGGACGAACGTTCGCGAGCCGATAGCCACCTTCCACTCTTCGGAGGGGTGGTCGTTCAGCCACAGCTTCAGCCCGTTGGGATACTCCACATACAGCTGTCGGCGTGTGCGGGGCAAATCGCGAATGACCGCCTCCGAGACGCTCACCAGCTTGCTTCCGTCCCAGTAGGCGATGCGTTGCGGAGCGATTAGCCCATACCGCGCCTGCACCTGCTGCAGCATGTAGTAGGAACGGCAGGTGCGCTCGATGCCGTGCTCTTCCTCCACCAGCCAGCCGATATGCCCGTAGGCGAGGGTATGCAGCAAGAAACGGTCGATGGCGCGGTCGAGGTTCTCTGGCGCGCGCCAGTTGGGGATGGCATCGCAGAACCACGATGTCCACGCCATGCCGATGTCGCACTCTTTGGTGTGAATCTGGTAGAGGTCGAACACGGGCAGCAGCGGTTCCACCGCAAGTGGACGGTTGTTGTATGCCAGCGCATAGTTGCCGTCCGCCAGTCCCGCATACATCCACTGGTAGGTGCCTTCCGAGAAGATGGGACCTCCATACACTCGTGAGTCGTTGCGCAGCAGCTCACCGTAGGCGTAGAAGGTCTGCGCGAAGGTTCCCGCACCGGGCACGCGGGCGTCGTAGTCGTTGTAGCCCCATGGCGGCACGGCGGTATGCACGTCGGTGTATGCGCTGTTGGGATTATATTTCGCCTTGATTTGCGGGGCAAGCACCGAATCGAACTCCACCGCCTTGAGCGGCTTGAGCGCCCAGTTGCGCGGCCAGGCGGGTCGCCATTCGCCGTCGGACTGTCGCTGCACGAAGTCGGGGTTCCAGTATTCGTTCACGGGGGCGAAGTCGCAGTAGTTGGTGTATAGCCCGCTGAACCACCCCAGCGACCGCTGGTGCGCCACGAAGCGTTTGAGCGCATCATCACCCCCCTTACGCGGCGCAGCACGGGTACGCAGGGTAAAGCTCTCGCCGCCATCGCGCCACGTGATTTCGTGATTGCACTGAATCAGCTTCTCGATACCATAGGCGCGGAGCCTGCGGCTGCGCTTCATCTCCTGTTCGTAGTCGGCAGGTCCCCATGTCTCCTGCCACAGCCTGTCCACCGCCAGATGGGCGTGCAATCCCACTGGGTTGGCGATGGTGGGCAACACCTCCTCCAGCATCGGCGAGACGGTAAGAAACAGCCGTTCGAACATCGGGTTGCGCGTGCCGTCGGTTTTGGGATGGTAGCGCACGCCTCCGTTAATGCGTGCCACCTCGCCCGCGGCGTACTCCGCACCATACGGTTCCGAGCCGTTGGAACGGTACCAGTCCAGCCACAGCGACGTGAACACCCAGCGGTTACCCGCACGCGAGAGCAACACCGTGGGGTGAGAGCTACCGTAGGTGATGTAGGGGATGTACATCGCACGCGGCTGTTGCACGTTGGTGAACTGCCCAAAGTGCAGGTCGGTGGCTTTGCCCGACCGGTTGATGACGTCTATAATCAGCGACTTCTGTACGATTTGCAGGCGCAGGGTCGTGCCGTCGGAGTACTCAGCGGTGACAACACCGCCCTGCTGGCGCACTTTCGTCAGGGCGGGCTCTACCGTATCCTGCCCGAAGCGCACGGCTGCTTCGGCAATGTTCTGCACCGCTCTGCCGTTCCATGCCGCGCGGATGCCGTTCAGCCCTCTGGTGGCGTCGAAGCGGTAAACCAGTGTGCCGTCTTTTCCTTCGTACAGGAAAGCGTATCGGTTGGCGTCCTCTCGCCGCACTCCCCCCTGAAACGCGCCGCTGAAGTGCATGGGCAGGATGGTCATTTCGCGGGTGGGGAAGGGTAGTTTGCCCGGTCCCGTGTTCGCACCGGGCGACTGTCCCTCAAAAAGCGTCAGGTTGCGTTTGGGGCGCGGCGCGAACTGCAGCGGGCGCAGCTCCTCGCGGTAGAAGCGCATCGAGTCCAGAAAAATCTCCCGCCACTCGGGCTGCCAGCCGCCGTTGACCTCGATACGCGCCAGATAGGCAGGCGGTTGCAGTCCGGCGGGCAGCTTGCGGTGCAGCAACCACCACTCCTTCCACTCCACTCTGGCGACCTGCACGGCATGTTCGTTGCCGGTGCTATCGCGCAGCACGACGATAATCTCCACCGGGGGTGTGTCCGGCGGGTTCTCCCAGCTCCAGCGGTTGCCGTACACCCAGAGCTCCACGCAGTTTGCCTCCTCTGGAACCGGCACTGGTTGCGGCGGGTTCATGACCACGCGTGGGGCGGAGTTACTCTGTCCGTTTCCCCTGTAGCGAAGTTTCGCCACAGGGCGGTTCCACACGTTTTGCGCCCGGCTGATCTGCAGGATGGCTTCTGCGCCATTGCTGACCTCCATCGTCCAGCCCTGAAGGTTCTCGAAGGTGAGGGTTGGTGGGGCAGGCTCGGTGCGGTTCGCCCACACCATCTCGTAGGGGCGTTGTCCTGGCGTCTCGTTGGGGTCCAATTCTGGCACGACGGTTTGGCTCATCACGGGAACTCCCCACAGGAAAAAGAGTGTCCATGCTGCCCAGCGTTTCATCGGCGTCCTCCGCACGTTGGACTAACTTTGGGTTCGTTACAGACAGACAGGTTCCTGTTGCCAACGCAACCCAATTTTTTAACCCCCATCCCAAAAACTCCTTGACAAACGGCGTTTATCTATGCTAACATTCCCACAGTCAATCCGAAGTGATGACGACCAAGAAGGGCGGAGATACCCCAGACTGCCCACTGTCTGCCCTCACGGAAGCCTTCACCTCTCGTTGACCATATTCTTTCCAAAAAGGAGGGTTTCATCCATGCGTAACCTGCGCACGGCGCTGATGCTCTCCCTGCTTCTGTGTTGCAGCGGGAGCATCATGGCGCAATCTTTCACCTATCAGGGAATGCTCAAAACTTCGGGCATCCCCGCGAACGGCAGCTACGACTTGCAGTTCAGCCTCTGGACGGCGGCTTCTGGAGGCTCGCAGGTGGGTTCTACGCTTACTCGCACCGGCGTTTCCGTGCAACACGGGCTGTTTACCGTGTTGCTGGACTTCGGCCACGTGTGGGACGGCAATGACCGCTTCCTGCAGATTGCGGTGCGTCCAGCAGGTTCTGGCAGTTACACCACGCTGTCACCGCGCGTGAAGGTCAACCCGACACCGTACGCGGTGTATGCTGGCTCGTCAGGTTCTTCGCAGCGCCCGTGGCAGACGGCAGGCAGCAATATCTTCTACAACGACGGGAATGTCGGGATTGGCACAAACAGCCCATTTGCCCGCCTGTCGTTAGGTGGCGATAACGCCAACACGAAGCTGGCGATTTGGCAGGGCACGGGTACAACGATGTGATGGGCTTCGGCGTCGGACCTGCCCAGTTTCGGCTTCACCTGCACAACGCCACCAACCGCTTCTCGTTCTTGAACGCGCCCGCGGGCAGCGAGGTGATGACCATTCTGGGCAACGGGCGTGTCGGCATTGGCACGAGCAGCCCTGCGGAGCGATTGCACGTTGACGGTAATATTCGTCTTGCCAATGATTCCGGCATTTTCGGATTGGGTCTGCTGATGGGCTACAATGGCTTGAAGCTCTACGGCGATGCAACGGGAGGTCCGGACCTTTACATCACGTCCGCTGGCAATGTTGGGATTAGCACGCTCAATCCGCAGGCGCTCTTGCATGTGGCTGGCAATGCCTACTTTGCCAATCCCGATAACCACACCACGTTTCAAATTCTGCCAGGCAACCTATTCGGGCAAAGCCAAGCAAACACCGCCACTTTGGAGATTCCCGGCAACGGCATCATCGGCATCTGGGACACTCTCCGCACGACGGGCGACCTGAATGTCGGAGGGAGCTACTTCTCGCTCGGCGGCGGTACGGACCCGACTTGGAGCCGCGTGCGGGCTCTCGTAAGCGCCGCGGGTGGGGGCTTGTATTGGGGCGATGTGGAAACATTGGGAGCCAACGGAAGCATCAACGTGGTTCTAACCGTACCTAGCGATTTGCCCAACCATGGCTATATAGCCGTTCACGATGCCGCCGGTGCCATGCAGGCACGTATCTATGTCAATAGCGATGGGCATGGAGTACTGGGAGCCGACCTAAAAGCCTTTTGCGTACCAGACCCCGAGGACGCGACTCGCGACATCTGGTACGGATACATCGAAGGTCCCGAAGTCGCGATGTATGTGCGCGGCACCGCTCGCCTTGTGAACGGGCGCGCCCGAATCGAACTGCCCGACCACTTCCGCAAACTCGCCGATGAGCAAGGCATGACCGTCCAACTCACGCCGCTCTCCCCCGACTCTCAAGGGCTGTGCGTTGTGCGCAAGAGCTTGGACGGCATCGAGGTGGCGGAACTGCTCAACGGGCGGGGCAACTACGAGTTCGACTGGGAAGTGAAAGCCGTGCGCAAAGAGCATCGCGCCTTCCAGGTGTACCGTTCGTGGGACGAGGCGCTGCCAGGCGGGATTGACCCTGCCGAGGCGTGGGAGGCACGCCTGCAGTCGATTCAGGAGCGTCAAGCGCGCCAGCAAGCAGGCGCGAACAAGGGAGTGCAGCGATGAGATGGCGTGGGCTACTCGCACTGACGTTGCTCGCGTTGACGGCGGTGCAGGCACTTGCCCAATCGGGAGGCGGTTATGACCTCTCGTGGGGCGTTATCGCAGGGGGAGGCGTCACCTTCAGCACCGGCGGCAACTACTCATTGGGCAGCACCGTCGGGCAACCCGTCGCCATCGGGGCAAACCCGCTGCGCGCAGGGGGTAACTTCGACCTCACCGACGGCTTCTGGTTCGTGCGGTATGCCACTCTCTCGGGCAGGATCACCCTGCGCGACTTTGCAGGTGATGTGACACTGGTTCCCGTCGAGCTGCAGATTCGCGCCGCAGGCAGTGTCACGCCTCTGCAGGTGCATACGCTGTCGCTGAACGCATCGGGGGACTACTCGTTGGTGGCTCCGTTAGACGGGGTGTATGACCTGTCGGCGAAGGGGTCGCACTGGCTGCGTCAGACGCTGGCTGGGGTGTCGGTGTTCGGGGCGGCGACGGCAGACTTCTCGTTGTGGAATGGGGACATCGACGGGGACAACGAGGTGACGCTGTTTGACTTTGGCGCGCTGGTGGCGGCATTCGGTTCGATGCCTGGCGATAGCAACTGGAGCGCGGAGGCAGACTTAGACGGTGACGACGAGGTAACGCTGTTTGACTTCGGCATTCTGGTGAGCAACTTCGGGGCGACCGGAGACGACTAGCGGCTCGCAGGGTGCGCTAGCTGCCCCCTCCCACATAGCCCCCTTGACCCCCGTGCCCGCATACGGTAAACTGAAAGCACATCTGCAAGGAGTTATGGGATGACGGGACGTTTGTGGGCGCCGTGGCGGATGCAATATGTCGCGTCGGCACGCCAAAAGCCAGAGGGATGCCTGTTCTGCCAGAAGTCGCGCGAGCCGGTATCTGCGGACAGCATGGTGCTGTTCCGGGGGGAATATGCTTTCGCGATGCTGAACGCCTTTCCCTACACCAACGGCCACCTGATGGTCGCGCCCGTCCGCCACACCGCGGACATGAACGCACTCACCGACGCCGAACTGCTGGAAATCGCCCGATTCGTGCGCCACTGCGTGAACTTATTGCGAGAAGCATACCATCCGGATGGTTTCAATATCGGCGTGAATGTGGGCAGGGCGGCGGGGGCAGGCATCGAAGACCACATCCACTGGCACATCGTGCCCCGCTGGAACGGCGACACCAACTTCATGCCGGTGCTGGCAGACGTGCGTGTCATCCCCGATAGTCTCGAAAACACCTATGCGAAACTCTGTGACGCTTTGAGACGGCTTGATGGCGATGGAACTGACACTGGACCTGTGGGGCGTGGAGAACCCTGAGGAAGAACTGGAGAAGGTGCGCAAGCAGGCGTTGCAATGCACTGCCTGTCGTCTGGCGGAAACCCGCACGAATGTGGTGTTTGGGGAAGGCAACCCGCGTGCGCCGCTAGTATTTGTAGGCGAGGGACCTGGCGAACACGAAGACGCTACCGGTCGTCCGTTCGTGGGACGGGCGGGCGCATTGCTGGACCAGGCGTTACGCGAGAACGGGCTGAGCCGCAAACACGTGTATATCTGTAACGTTATCAAGTGCCGTGCTTCCATCGTGGAGAATGGGCGTGTGCGCAACCGTCCTCCCTATGCCGACGAAATCGCCGCGTGCCATAAGTGGCTTGACCTGCAGTTAAGCATCATCCAGCCGTTGGTGATTGTGTGCCTGGGTGCGCCTGCTGCTAACACGTTAATCCACAAGAACTTTAAGATGACCCAAGAACGCGGTATCTGGTACCCCTGCAAGTATGCGAAATACGCGATGGCGACGCTTCATCCCGCATACATCCTGCGCCAGGAAGGCGAAAGCTACCAGCAGAACTATCGGCTGCTGGTTCAGGACATCGCCGCCGCGCGACAGAAGGTGATCGAAGCCAAAAAGGAACCCAAAACCACCCTGTTTTAGTCTAAAAGCTAGTGGTAAAGCAACCATGCAAAAACACATCCGTCGTCGCAGGCTTTATACTGCGTGTGGATTGGCGTACCTTAAAGCGGGCGGCTACATGATATTGTCATGATAGGTGTCCTACCGAACGACGCACCGTGTCCGGAAAGCGAAAGGGGGCAGTATATGGAGGATTTGACGCAACGCATCGAACCATACGGCACTCAGCGGACCCAGCAAATCTCTCCCTTCGGTGAGCGCACCCAGCAGGTAGGCGCGGGGGCACCCACAGTGATGGGCGCACCCATGCGCGCGTTGCAGATGGAGTGCCTGCTGGGTCGGGAAGTCGGCAACGCCTACGGTGGTCGGGAACACCTGCTGGTGGAAATCACCGGAACCAGCGCGGGTGTGGGCAGGCGACTGCCCCTGAACCTCTGTCTGGTCATCGACCGCAGCGGTTCGATGGAGGGGGAACCCATCGACTACGTGAAGCGCGCCTGCGGCTATGTGGTCGACCTGCTTGACCAGAACGATATCCTGTCCATCATCACCTTCTCGGACACCGTAGACGTGGTGATGCCCGCGCGGCGCGTGGTGAATAAGACTCTCATCAAGGAGCATATCCAGCGCATAGACATCGGCAACACGACCAATCTGTACGACGGGATGCTGGTCGGTTGCCAGCAGGTGGCAGCGGTGATGAGTGAGCAGGTATTGACGCGCGTGCTGGTGTTCACCGACGGAGAGCCGACATCGGGCATTAAAGATTTCGCGTCTATCGTGCAGCTGGCGGCGGAGCAGAAAGCACGGGGCATCACCATCACCGTGCTGGGCTTTGGACCCGAGTTCAACGAGGAGCTGCTGGCGGGCATCGCGCGGCGCAGTGGCGGAAACTACTACTATATCCAGCGCCCCGAACTCATCCCCGAGGTGTTCCGGCGCGAGCTGGAGCTGCTGATGACCGTCGTGGCGAAAAACGTCCGGCTGATACTCACCTTGCCGCGCTTCACGCAGACACGGCAGGTGTATGGCGCGCAGCCCAACGTGCAGGGCAGGGTGGTGGAAATCCCACAGGTGGACATCGAGCGGGGCGCAGTGGTCACGCAGCTGGTGGAGTTCGACCTGCAGATGCGCCCGCCGGGCAAATATCGTGTGGCGAAGGTCGCGCTGGCGTATGACGACACCATCACGGGCAGGGTGGAACGCATCGAGGCGGATGCGGTCATGGAGTTCACGCAGGATGTCTCGCGCATTCCACAGGCCATCCACCCGCGCGTGCAGCGCGAGATAGAGATACAGCAGCTCTCGCGCAATCTGGAGCGTACGGTGATGGGCTTAAAGACTCAGCAGCTTTCTGCGGCGGAGGTGCGACAGGAGCTGGAGCGTACCATGGCGATGCTCACTCGACAGGGCAGGCTGCAGGAAGCGCAGGAGATACAGCAAGCACTCTCCGCACTCGGCTCCGACACCAGTGTGGTGGAGAAAACGCTGATGGGAACCGCTTACTCGCTGGAGGTGGGAAAGAGTAAACAACCATGAGTACCTTTGACCCGCATGAAGACCTGTACGCGCTGCTGGAGGTACCACCCGATGCCTCCGATGAGCTGATTCGAGAGCAGTACCGCAAGCTCGTACAGCAGTATCTGTGGGACCGGGAGAAATTCGCGCGGCTGAACCGCGCTTTTGAGGTGCTGAGCAACCCGGACCTGCGCGCGGAATACGATAAACAGGCGGCGATTGCCCGTCCACGCCCCGATGTGAGCGCACTGGCGTCCGCCGCCGCTCCCGAGGTGGTACCGACCGTTATCGGCATGCCCGCGCAGGAGATGCTGACGACCCAGCAGATTGCGGATGTGCAGCGCACGCAGATGGGGCTGCGTGTCACCTGCCCAGTGTGCAAGACCGAGACTTCAGCGGTCGATGGCTATTGCGAGGAGTGTGGCTTTGCGCTGGAGGGAGCAGAGGGCGTGCAGGAGGTGCCTGAGCTGCCGCAGTCCGAGTTGCCGACGCTTGTGGACGCGGCAGGGAGCGTATATTCGCTGCGTCCGGGCGTCAACACGGTAGGCAGGTTGAACGCCGACGTCTTGCTTTCCGACCCCAGCGTTTCACGAAGCCACGCACGCATTGTCGTGCAGGACGGCGCGGTCACCATCGAGGACGTGGGTAGCACCAACGGCACCTTTGTGAACGGGCAGAAGCTCACCCCGCAGGTACCCGTGCCGCTGGTGGATGGCGCGGAAATCGCCTTTGGAGGGACGAAGTTGACCCTGCGGATGCCGGGGGCGGCTCCTGCCCTGCCTGCAGCAGAGACCACCCTTGCCGCCTCCGCACCGGTGACCCAAACGTTGACGGTAACCGCGGAGGAGGATTTTGCTGGGGTACCGGAGGCGGAGGAAGAGGCGGAGGTGGTGGCTTACTGGTGCAGCGACGACGGCACGATGCGCATACCGCTGTCGCCGGGCATGTACACCATCGGGCGCAGACCCAGCAACCACATCGTCATACCCGACCCTTACGTTTCCGGCAACCACGCGATTTTGCTGGTGGAGCCGGACCTGGTGAACATCGAGGACGTGGGCAGCACCAATGGTACCTTCGTGGACGATACCAAACTCATCCCGCACGTCGCCGCGCCATTGCCCTTCGGGGTGAAGGTGCAGATAGGGCAGGGGACTTTCCATCTGGAGGCGGCACAGCCGTCCGCAGTCATCGAGCAGGAGGCTGCCGACACCGCGGAGACCGTCAGTGAAGAGGCAACGGAAGATGCAGAGCAGTCATAGCAGGCAATCGGTGAACGACGAAGTAGAGATTACCGCCAAGTTCCGGCGCAGCGAGGTGCTGGCACAGCCTCCGCGTGAGCCAAAAGCACAGCCGGACATCGTACCCTTCGTGCGGTTCGGAGCGAAGACCGACCTGGGCAACGTGCGCGAGAACAACGAAGACAAGTATGACTTTTTTGAGCCGACAGAACCCATGCTTCTGGCGGAACGCGGCAGCGTGTATGCGGTGTGCGACGGCATGGGCGGGCACAGCGCAGGGCAAATCGCCAGCGAGCTGGCTCTGAAAACCTTTCTGAAGGCGTATTATGATTTGGAGCTGCCCGATATCAACACCGCTCTGTTTACAGCGGTGCAGGCGGCGAACGCGCTGGTGCGTGAGGTGGCGCAGTCCATCCCGGGCAGGCGAGGCATGGGCACGACGCTCACGGCGGCAGCGTTGTGCGAAGGCGAGGCACACGTTGTGCACGTGGGCGACAGCCGGTGCTATCTGGTGCGCGGTGAGGTCATCGAGCAAGTCACCGATGACCATTCCTACGTGATGGAGCAGGTGCGGCAGGGGTTACTGTCGCCGGAGGAGGCACAGTATTCGCCCTATCGCAACGTCATTACCCGTTCCATCGGGATGGAGGTGCTCGAACCGGACATCTACCGCGTGCCTTTGCAGGCGGGCGACCGGCTGGTGCTATGCACCGATGGGCTGACCACGCACGTGCCCGACGACCGCATCGCGGATGTGGTGCGCACTCACTCGCCGTCGGCGGCGGCGCAGCGGCTGGTGGAAATGGCGCTGGAAGAAGGCGGCTCGGATAACGTCACGGTAGTGGTGGTGCACATTCTGGAACTGTTGAGCTGGGAGCAGGCACGGCAGATAGGCTGGGTGTAAGGGATGAACACCTCGGTGAACACGCTGGGCAAATATCAGATTGTACGCGAAATCGCCCGCAGCAACGACATCGTGTGGGAGGCGGTAGACCCCGAGCTGGGCCGGCGCGTGGCGATTAAGGAGCTGAATCTGCCCGAAGGCGTCACCGAGGTGCAAAAACAAGAGCGCATCAACCGCTTCCTGCGCGAGGCGAAGGCGGCAGGACGGTTGAGCCACCCCAACATTGTGACCATCCACGAGGTTGGCGTCGAGAACGGTCGCCACTACATCGTGATGGAGTATCTGGAGGGCGAGAACCTGCGCGAACGCCTGCAGCGTCAGGGAGCAATCCCCCTGAAAGAGGCAGTGGACATCACCCTGCAGGTGCTTGCCGCGCTGGAACATGCTCATCGGATGGGGGTGGTGCATCGCGACATCAAGCCCGAAAACATCCACCTTTTGCCGGACGGGCTGGTGAAGCTGACCGACTTCGGCATCGCCCGCATCGTGTTTGAACCCAACATCACCATCGACGGGCAGATTTTCGGCACGCCCAGCTACATGTCGCCGGAGCAGATCGAGGGGGGCGAAATAGACGCGCGCACCGATATCTTCTCGATGGGTGTCGTGTTGTATGAGATGCTCACCGGTCGCAAGCCTTTCACCGGCGAGAGCATCGTCACCATTACATATAACATCATGCACAAAGAGCCAACGCCTCCCCCAGGAGTGCCGTATGGCATCGAGCGGGTGCTGATGCGCGCGATGGCGAAGCGTCCGATAGACCGCTATTCCTCCGCGCGCGAGATGGCGGAGGACTTGAAGCGGGCGATGGAGCCGGGTTCGCTGGTGATGCCCGCGCCGCCTCCTGTGATTGGTTCGCCCCCTCCGGTGGCGTCACCGGGCTCGTCTTCGTTACCACCCTTGCTGAACCCGGTGCCAAACCCTGCGTCAGCCGGGGGGCAGGTTTCCTCGCTCCCTCAGGTGCAGAAAAAGCCTCCGCCGCCCTTGCCCAAGCCACGCGAGCCCTGGTTGTCGCCAAGGGAGAGTGAAGCCATGAAGCAGATGATACTGGTCTTATTCCTCGGTTTGCTCATTGTGCTGATTGCTTACGGCATCAACATTGCCTACGAGCGCTATGCGGAATTGCAGCGCCTGGAGGCGCTCAGCACGCAGATGAGCGATGGGGTGAAGCTGGCACAGGCAGGCAACTATCGGGAAGCACTGGCACGTTTTGTCAACGTGTTCCAGAATGGAAGGTCGGATGACGTTCGAGCGGTAGCCGGGCGCAACGCCGCGGTCTGTTTGGTGCATCTGGGGGACGAAGCTCTGCAAATGGGGCGAACCGACCTGGCGTTGCAATACTACCAAACAGCGCTGGAGTATGACCCGCACTCCACCGCCGCTCGCCAGAGGGTGGATCAGGTATCTCGTTTGCACTCAGGCAATCTGGACGTCGCCCCGCCGATTGCGCCACCACCCGCTGTGCGTCCGAATGGCTCTTCGCCTGAGCCTCCGCCACGCCCGCGTGGCAACGAGCAACTGGCAATGGAACTTTACCTGCTGGGTCTGGAAGCATACCGGCGCGGCGACCGCCTGGGGGCAGTAGACCTCTGGCAACGGGCGATTCAGGCTGCTCCCGGCTCCGATACCGCCAAACTGGCAATGGAGTCTATCCAGCAGATGACCGCAAGATAGTAACAAATGGTAGCCGATGCGGTGCGCTCCCATTTCGGGGCTGACGGTCAATGATCGATTTTCACCGCCTGCCCTGTTTCTGCCGAGCGAAACGCCGCTTCGATAATCTGGATGGCTTTGCGTATCTCTTCGGGTTCGCCTCCTGAGAGAGTTGCTGTGTACTTTTTCCAGCAACAGGGTAAACATCCTTTGCGGGCTAAAGTATAATAGCGGGACAGTAGCAGGCGCCATGGAACGAGGGCAGACGGAGGCAGGGAGAAACTGTGAGTAACCGGCAGAACATATGCGAAGAGTTACTGGCAGCGGCACGAGAGGCACGCCGCCACGCCTACGCACCCTATTCGGGCTATGCGGTGGGGGCCGCTGTCTATGGTGAGGACGGACGCATCTACACCGGCGCGAACGTGGAAAACGCCAGCTATGGTCTCACCGTTTGCGCCGAGAGGGTGGCGATATTCCGTGCGGTCAGCGAAGGGGCACGTCGTATCCGTGCGCTGGCAGTGGTCACACCGGATGGCGGCACCCCCTGCGGCGCGTGCAGGCAGGTGCTGGCGGAGTTCGCCGACGAAGATGTGATAGTCTGGTGTGCCTCCGAAGAGGTGGCAGGCGTGCAGGAGTACGGCTTCAGTGAACTGCTGCCACATGCTTTTAGCCTGCCTCAGCGGGTGTCCAGCGAAGATGAGCTGATTCTGGGAGGAACGTAGTGATGGAGCGCGTTGCGGTGCAGTTCGGTGCAGGTAACATCGGACGTGGTTTCACGGCTCAGCTGTTTCACGAGTCCGGGTATGAGGTGGTTTTTGTAGAGGCTGTGCCGTCGCTGGTGGAGGAGATTAACCGCCGCAAGAAATACGTGATCCACATCGTAGACAATGGAGAAGAGGTAGAGATTACGGACATCCGCGCCGTTCACAGTGAGGATGTTCAACAGGTGGCACAGGAGGTAGCTCGCGCTGGCATTGCCTGTACCGCGGTGGGTGTCCATGCGCTCCATCAGGTAGCGCCTTTGCTGGCATATGGTATTGCTCTGCGCAGCCAGCGTCCCGATTCTCTCCCCCTGAACATTCTCATCTGCGAGAACCAGATTGATGCAGACCAGATATTGTATGAAAAAGTTCTGGAGCATTTACCTGCTGAACTGCACGAGTATGTGCGCTCGCAAATCGGTTTTGTGTTGTGCGTGGTGAGCCGAATGGTGCCTGTCATGACCCCCGAAGAGAAGCGGGCGGACCCGCTGACGATCAAAGTGGAAGCATATAAAAGGCTACCGGTGAACGCGCGGGCAATAAAGGGTGAGATTCCGTCTATCGTTGGTCTGGAGCCGGTGCAGAACTTTGCAGGTTATGTGGAGCGCAAACTGTTCGTGCACAATGCTGCCCACGCTACGCTTGGGTACCTGGGATGGCTGAAGGGCTATACCTACGTGTATGAAGCGATGAAAGATGAATGGATACGTTCCGTGCTGGATGAAGCCATGCAGGCGGTGAGCGAGGTTCTCGTCCGCAAGCACGGGTTTACCCCTGAAGAGATGCGGGAACATGTGCAGGACCTGTACCGTCGTTTTGAAAGCGTCGCACTGGGTGACACGGTAGCACGGGTAGCGCGTGATCCGGAGCGCAAGCTGCGCCCCGACGACCGACTGGTCGGGGCGGCAAGACTGCTATGGGAGCACGGCGTGGAACCGAGGGCTCTTTGCATCGTCATCGCCGCCGCTTTGCTTTACGACAACCCCGAGGATGAATCCGCAGTGGCACTGCAGAAGCGTATCGAGCAGGAGGGCGTCTCCGCGGAACTGGAAAGGCTGACCGGCATCACTGCCGACATGCCCATGCACCAGTGCATTCTGGATGCGTACGCCCGGCTGAAAAACTAAGCAAACGCTTGCACTGCAGACAGTCGCTGATGCGGGCGCGTCTACTCCCAGATGCCCAGCGCCAGCTTTGCCTCTTCACTGCAGTGGACGCGCGGATCCCAGCGAGGTTGCCAAACCAGCTGCACGTACGTTTCCTTCACAAAGGGCAACTCGGACAGCCGGTCACGAATCATCTCCTCCAGCATGGGTCCGATGGGGCAGCCGGGGCTGGTCAGCGTCATGGTGATAAGCACGTTGCCCTCGTCATCCCTGTCGATACCATATACCAGACCCAGATTGATGATGTCGATACCCAGCTCCGGGTCGTATACGGTCATCAGCCGTTCACGGATTTGCGTTTCCTGTTCTTGCGTCAGTGCCATACCGCGCTCCCGTTATTTGCTGAGAATCTCCTCCAGAGTCGTCCATGCCAGCAGAGCGCACTTGATACGCACCGGGTAGTTTTTCACCCCTTCTAACGCGCTCAGGTCATCCTCTTCGTCGAAGGGTTCGTGCGGTGCGCCTGTGAGCATGGCTTTGACCCGCTCCTGCAGCACCTTTGCCTCTTGCAGGGTCAATCCGCGTATCGCTTCCGTCAGCATGGAAGCAGACGCCTGGCTGATAGAACAGCCTCGCCCCTCAAAACGTGCTTCCACAATCCGGTCGCCGTCCGTCTTTAAATAGAGCGTGAGCTCGTCGCCGCACAAAGGGTTCATCCCTTCGGCGGTCAGGTTAGCATCGGGCAGCGCACCCTTGTAACGCGGATGGTGATAGTGCTCCAGAATGATTTCACGGTAGAGTTCGTCATCCAGCATATTTGCCAAAGACCTTCCTGACGTCGTCTAGCGCCTGTACAAATGTACGGATCTCCTCTACCGTATTATACAGGTAAAAGCTGGCGCGTGCGGTCGCGGTGAGGTCCAGTCGGCGCATTATCAGCTGGCAACAGTGATGTCCGGCACGGATAGCGATACCGCGTGCGTCCAGTATCTGCGCCACGTCGTGTGGGTGGACGTGCTTGAAGTTAAACGAGACCAGCCCGCAGCGGCGCCGGGCATCGCGCGGTCCGTAAATGACGATGTCCTCTTCGTCCTCCAGCAAGCGCAATGCCTCTGCCGTGAGTTGTTGTTCATGCTGCTGGATGGCTTCCATACCGACCTGTTGCAGGTAGTCCACCGCCGCGCCGAAGGCAATCCCGTCGGCGATGTTGGGTGTTCCGGCTTCGAACTTGGTGGGGATGTCTGCCCACGTGCTGAACTGGTGCGTCACGCGGCGGATCATGCTACCTCCACCCAAGAAGGGAGGCATCTCTTCCAGCAGTTCGCGCCGAGCGTACAGCGCACCGATACCCGTGGGTGCCAGCATCTTGTGCCCGGAAAAAGCGTAGAAGTCACAGCCTATCTGGCCGACATCGACGGGCTTGTGCGGAACCGCCTGTGCGCCATCAATCAGCACCTTGGCGCCCACTGCGTGCGCCTTTCGGGTAATCTCTTCCACGGGGTTCATCGTGCCCAGTACGTTGGACACGTGGACGATGGTGACCAGCTTCGGTTCCAGCTTCAGCGCGTCGTCGAGAGCCTCCATGTCCAGCTCGCCCTCTGGTGTGAAGGGAACGTAGTGCAGTTGTACCCCCGTGAGGCGAGCAATCAGCTGCCAGGGCACGATGTTGGAGTGATGTTCCATCTCGGTCAGCACGACGCGGTCGCCGCTTTTCAGGTTTGCCAGCCCCCAGGCGTACGCCACCAGATTAATCGCTTCGGTGGTGTTGCGGGTGAACACCACGCTCTCCGGCTCCGCGCCGATGAACCGTGCCACCTTCGCGCGAGCAGACTCGTAGGCTTCGGTAGCTTCTTCCGCCAGTGTGTGCAATCCGCGATGCACGTTGGCGTTGGTAAACTCGTAGTAGCGTACCAGCGCGTCGATGACCTGGCGCGGCTTCTGGGATGTCGCGGCGTTGTCCAGATAGACGAGTGGATGCCCGTTGACACACCGTTGTAAAATCGGGAAATCGGCACGGATTGCCTCCACGTCGTATTCTAACTGCGTTTGCAGGGATGTCATCATTGAAACCACCTCCTAACCTGTCTCAGTCCGAACCGGTTTCCTCATCCGGCAGTTCGATGTGTATCTCACCGTCGTCTACAACCACGTTGTAGGTCCTGACCGGCTTCGTGGCAGGAAGGGTCAGTGCCTCTCCGGTTCGGATGTCGAAGTGCGCCCCGTGCTTTGGGCACTCGATCTCGTAATCCATCAGTTCGCCCTCGCTTAGCGAAGCCAGAGCGTGGGAACAGGTATCGTCGATCGCGTAGAACTCATCAGGAGAGGGTCGGCAGAGAGCTATCCGCCTGCCGTCCACCTCAACAGCCAGTGCCCTGCCGACCCCCACCTCCGAGACGCTGGCTACCCGGATGCGCATCGCCGTCCTCAGAACCTCCTGCGGGCAATCTTTTCATCCACCTTCGCGCTGACCATCTCGCGCAGGCTTTTCGCCGGGATGCGGTCCAGCACCGGCTGTAAGAAGCCTTCCACAATGAGTCGTTTCGCGTCGCGCGGTGGCATCCCTCGGCTCATCAGGTAGAACATTTGCTCTGTATCTACCGGTGCAACAGTGGCGCCGTGCGTGCAGCGCACATCGTTTGCCTCAATCTCCAGATTGGGCAACGTTTCGGCGTGTGCCGAACTGCTCAGCACCAGATTTTCGTTGCGCTGGTAGGCGTTTGCCTTCTGCGCGCCCGGATCGATGCGTATCAACCCGCTATACGCGGAGTATGCCTGTTCGTCCAGCGCGACTTTGAAGAGCAGGTCGCTGGTGGTATTGCCGACGGTATGCAGCTGCACCGTGTGGTGGTCGAAATGCTGGTTACCGTCACCGAACACCACACCCAGCATATCGCTGACCGCGCCTGGAGAGCACAGCACAGACTCTATGGTGGCTTTGCTCAGCGACGCACCCAGAGCAACGGTAATGGTGGTGAGGTGGGAATCCCTGCCCAGCACTGCCCTCTGGTGGTGGAAGTATTCCATACCCTGTCCCCACTGCTGGAACAGCACATAGGTGAGCTCTGCGCCTTCGCCGAGAACCAGATCAGCCACGCCGCTGCCGAAGGTGCGCGTGGACAGGTCTGGAGAGACCATGCCGTCCAGTAAGGTGACGCTTGCACCGTCTTCCAGAATCACCAGCGTGTGGGGGAACACCGCGTGCGCCTCTTCCACCGCAAAGAACGCTTGGAGGGGAAGACTCACCTTCACCCCGGGCGGCACAATCAACACCGTGCCGCCAGTTGCGTAGGCACGCGCCATCGCGGTGAATTTCTCATCGGCTGGGTCATAATCCACGGTCTCTAAAGCCCGGCGGATGACGTCGGGATGTTGCTGCACCGCCTGCGACCAGCTGGTGAACACCACCCCCGCTTTGCGCACGCTATCGGTGACGCGCTCGTAGACCAGCGTGCCATCCAGAAAAGCCAGCGTGCCGCCGATACGCCGAGTGGCTCCGTGGATAGTGGCGTCCAGCCAATCAGGTAACGAACGATGCTCGGCGGGCAGGGCGGGCGCGATGTCCTCCAGCACCAAGTGACTGATGTCGGTGCGCCGCCAGTGCTCGTGCGTGCGCGGGGGAGTGGGCGTCTCCCGGAAGCGATGCCATGCCTCGCGCCGGTGCGCCACCGCCCACTCCGGCTCCGCTAAGTGCCGACCGATGGCTTCTATCAACTCCAGCCCCGCAGGGCTGGTGGTGGTCAAAGTCTCCTTCATTAGCCGACCGAACCCTCCATCTCCAGAGCGATGAGACGGTTCAGCTCCACCGCGTACTCCAGTGGCAGCTCCTTCGCGAACGGCTCGAAGAAACCGTTGATAATCATGGTGGTGGCTTCCTCCTCGCTCAGTCCGCGGCTCATCAGGTAGAACAGCTGCTCCTCGCCCACCTTGCTGACGGTAGCTTCGTGCTCGATGCGCACATCGTCCTCTTTCACATTCATGGTGGGATAGGTGTCGGAACGCGAGAACTCATCCAGCAGCAGCGCGTCGCAGCGCACGTTGCACTTGACACCGACCGCGCCCTCATCCACCTGCACCAGCCCGCGATAGGTGGTTCGTCCGCCACCCTTGCTGATGGACTTGGAGACGACGGTGGACGTAGTGTATGGCGCGGCATGGACGACCTTCGCGCCTGCGTCCTGATGCTGCCCCGGACCGGCGAAGGCTACCGACAGGATGTCGCCGCGCGCGCCTTTACCGACCATATAGACGCTCGGGTACTTCATCGTGAGCTTGGAACCCAGATTCCCGTCCACCCACTCGACGGTAGCGTCCTCGTAAGCCACTGCTCGCTTGGTGACCAGGTTGTAGACGTTTTTGGACCAGTTCTGCACGGTGGTGTAGCGGATGTGTGCGCCCTTCAGCGCCACCAGTTCCACCACCGCCGAGTGCAACGAGTCGGTCGAGTAGATGGGCGCGGTGCAGCCCTCGATGTAATGCACGCGGCTGCCCTCGTCGGCGATAATCAGGGTGCGCTCGAACTGCCCCATATTCTCCGCGTTGATACGGAAATACGCCTGCAGTGGGATTTCCACATGCACCCCCGGTGGAACGTAGATGAACGAACCGCCAGACCACACCGCCGAGTTGAGCGCAGCGAACTTGTTGTCAGCGGGGGGTATCACCTTGCCGAACCAGCGGCGCACCAAATCGGGATACTCGCGCAAGCCCGAGTCCATGTCCATGAAGATAACGCCTTGCCGCTCGAGGTCTTCACGGATGGAGTGGTAAACCACCTCCGACTCGTATTGCGCGGAGACACCCGCTAAGAACTTGCGTTCCGCCTCGGGGATACCCAGCTTCTCGAAGGTGTTTTTAATCTGCTCGGGCACCTCGTCCCACGTCCTGCCCTGCTTCTCAGCGGGTTTGATGTAGTAGTAGATGTCGTCGAAGTCGATTTCGCTCAGCAGCCGCGTATTGCCCCAGGTCGGCATTGGCTTCTTCAGGAATATCTCCAGGGCGCGCAGACGGAACTGGCGCATCCAATCTGGCTCGCCCTTGAAGTGCGAAATCATCTCCACCACGCGGCGGTTAAGACCCTTCTCCGCCTTGTAGACGTACTCTATCTCATCGCGAAAACCGTACTGGTAATCGGTGCCGACATCCAGCAAAGACTGCGGTGCTGCCATTTAACCCACCTCCTGTAGTGTTTTCTCCTCGACGCCTGGCTCTCGCAGGATCCAGTCATAGCCGCGCTGCTCCAGCTCGTGTGCGAGGCTCTCATCGCCGGAGCGGATGATGCGCCCGTTCACCATCACATGCACGAAGTGCGGACGGATGTAGCGCAGGATGCGCTGGTAGTGCGTGATGAGCAGGACGCCCGTATCCTCGCCAGCGATTCGGTTGACGTTTTCGGAAACGATGCGCACCCCATCGATGTCCAGCCCCGAGTCGGTCTCGTCCAGAATCGCCAGCTTGGGCTTGATTAAGCCCATCTGCACGATTTCGAGCCGCTTCTTCTCACCGCCCGAGAAGCCTTCGTTCACGTATCGGCTCCCGAAGCTGTCGGGCATGTGCAGGGCGCGAAACTCCTCTTTCAGGGCGTTGCGGAACTCCCGTGCGCTCATCTCCTCACCACGCAGCGACTTCAGCGCGCTGCGCAGGAAGTTCGCCACGCTCACGCCAGGAATGGCAACGGGATACTGGAAGGCGAGAAAGATACCCGCACGGGCGCGCTCATCCACCTCCATCTCCAGCAGGTTCTGTCCCTCGAACAGCACCTCGCCTTTGGTCACCTCGTAGCGCGGGTGTCCCATCAAAGTGGCAGCGAGCGTGCTTTTGCCCGAACCGTTGCGTCCCATCAGCGCGTGGATCTCCCCGCGGTTGACGGTGAGGTCCACTCCACGCAGAATCTCTTTACCGTCCACGCTAACGTGTAAGTCGCGAATCTCCAGAAGCGGTTGCTGGCTCATCGTGTTTTATCTTCCCTCCGACGATGTTTGGATAACTTCTGCTGGCTGGCGTTCCGAGAGGGAGATTGTGTTGTCCGTCCGTGAAAGGATGGATGGTACCAGCGGACGTGCCTCTCCCTCCACCAGGTGTTTCAGAGTGATACGGTTGAAAACCACCGACAGGTAGTCCGCGACAAAGCTCCACACAGAATGGAGCTCGCAGCCGCCGTGATGCACGCAGATTTCGCGGTCGCCTGAGAACTGGCTGCACAACGAGTCTGCAATCAACACCCCGCCCAGCGCGTCCAGCACCTGCCGAAGGGTAATCTGGTCGGCAGGGTAAGCCAGTCGGTAGCCGCCCTGTGCGCCTCGCACGCTTTCGGTCAAGCCTGCGCGGTTCAGCAGGTAAAGCAGCTTCTCCACGTAGGCGACGGAAAGCCCCTCATATTGCGCAATCTGGCGCACATTCACGGTCTCGCCAAACGGCTTGCGGGCGAGGTGCATGATGCAGCGCAGTCCATATTCCTCTTGCGCGGTGATTTTCACCCCTTCTCAACCTCCACCCATATTATGGCTAATCCTTACAAAAAAGTCAAGTATCTCTGAGGGTGTTCGATAAATCCTGCAGACATCCTGTATCCATAAACACCACAAAAGCTGCCATCCCCAACCAACTGCACCACACCCATAACCGTCCCCCCTGCGTGTAACCCACCACTGCCGCTTTCACATGCGCACACTGCAGACGCAACGCGTCCCCACGCCAATACTGCGACACAAACACCCCAGCATACCCAAAACCCGTGCCGTCCGCAAAAGCACACCGCCTCGCACCAGTCAGCGTCTCTAACGCGATACCCTGCTGTGCTAACCAATCACCCTCAGGATCCCGAGCAGCTGCATGCGTTCTTGCATCTGCCCGAAAGTGTGGTAAAATAAGGTCCAAATATCACTTCGCAGGCGGGGAGCGATGTGATGGAGCGACTACCAACGCGTTACCTCCCTCTCACTCTGCTCGGGTTCGCAGGTGCTTATCTCACCAGGTTGGTAATACTTCCACCACAGCAGCTGGCACCCATATTGCATCTGGATCCAACGATTGCCTCCCTGCTGGTATACGTGTTGTGGTCAGCAGCAGGCGTTGGGCTGATAGCGTGGTTGTTGGGGCACGAAGGGTTCACGTGGAAACATCTTGGCTGGACAGGCCAGATGAGCCTGTCCAGCACTGTCGCCGCTGTGACGTGTACCCTGCTTGCTATCGCGTTGTGGGTGCCGGTTAAATCGTTTACCGATATGGTTGGTATTCCGTACTACTGGGACCCCACCAGGCGACACTTCATGAATCCACACTCGCCACAGGATTTGGTGACAGTATTTGTGCTGGGAGTATTGTGCGTGCCCGCTTTAGAGGAAACGCTGTTTCGCGGTTACCTTCTGTCTGTATTGTATGAGCAGTGGGGTGCTTTTCTCGGTTTGCTAGTGCATAATCTCGTTTTCGCCGCCATCCACGGTTACTATGGTGCGGGGCTCATGGTATATATCTTCGTCTGGGCGATGTTTCCGGCGTGGTTGTTTCTGAGGTATCGTTCGCTTTACCCATGTCTTCTCATGCACGCACTCAACAACGTGTTTGTGGACATCGTGGTGCCAGTGTTTCTCGCTAGATAACCTCAAGCTCACCCTTTTTCAGTTCCCCTGCCACCTGGTTGTACCATCTCATCCAATGTCACGCCAGTAGACATGAGGTTCACGCGTGTTAGCAGGTCTGTCTTGCCCAAAGCACCAGAGGCAACCTGCTCTTCGCATAAGCCGTAAAAAAGGAATTACGGCAGTCTACCTGCGTAATAAAAATAGGACTTACGCAGTTGCGATGGGCACCTGACGGGCCATGTATTTTTCAACGACTGCGGAGACGATTTTATGTCATGCTGAAGTCTATGTTGTTTGTCAAGGGCTACCAGCCGCTACCCCCCCACAGCGGGCATATACTCAGACACG